>JBPCIR010000040.1:0-13916 GCA_051006095.1 Rubrobacter sp.
TCAGGATCAACAATGGCCGCGACGCGGGGCAGGAGGTCTTCCACCTTCATCTTCACGTCATGGGCGGCAAGCGGCTGGGAATGCCGTGACCATAACGGACCGAATACAGAGCGATACCAAAGACGCCATGAAGCAACGCGACAGAACCCGTGTCGGCGCCCTACGCATGCTCGGCGCAGCGCTAAAAAACGCCGAGATCGAGGCGGGAAGGCCGCTGACCGAGCAGCAGGAGCAGACCATCCTCAGGCGCCAGCTCAAGCAGCGCGACGAGTCCGCAGAAGCGTTCCGCAAAGCCGGACGAGAGGAGCGGGCGGCATCCGAGTCGGCGGAAGCCGAGATCGTCCGCACCTACCTTCCCGAGCCGCTTTCGCAGGGAGAACTCGAGGAGATAGTCGACAGGGCCATAGACGATACAGGAGCGAAGGGCATGAAAGACATGGGAACCGTCATGGCGCGTGCCATGGAGCTCTCCGGCGCCCGCGCCGAAGGCCGCACCCTCTCTGCCCTGGTGCGAGGTCGACTGCAATGAAGAAGACTTCAGGTTACAGGTCTCAGGCATCAAGAGGTGGTGGCGATCTCTCTGCACGTAGAAGCAAAGTCGCCAGCGTACGGACGGGCTCGAGTCACGCGCTGAAAGCAATGTCGCCTGCCAAAGGGCTGACAAGCTGAAGTGCTGACTAGCTGACTAGCGTCGACCAGAGGGAGGCAACACGGAAACGACAACCGGCAATCAAGTAGAAGTCAAGCTCGTCATACCCCCAGGAAGGGCGCTCGAGGTCTTCGGGGATCGCGACTCCGTACTGAGAAGGGTCGAGGAGCTCGTCGAGTGCGAGGTCGTAGTGCGGGGGAATGAGATCGTCCTGCGCGGTACCGAGGGGGCTGTGGAGAAGGCCGAGGCCGTCTTCGATGGTCTGGTCGGGCTCGCCGAGGAGGGGCACCACCCAACGCCGGAGACCGCCGAGCGCCTCTACAAGATGGCCGATGATGGCGGCGGGCGGGAGGTGCTAGGGGATGTGATCCTCACGCACCGCGGGCGGCGGGTCGCGCCGAAGACCCGCAACCAGAAGGCGTACACCGATGCCATTCGCCAGCATCAGGTCGTCTTCGGCATCGGCCCGGCGGGGACGGGTAAGACTTACCTGGCCGTGGCACTGGCCGTCGAGGCCCTGAATAGAGGAGAGGTGTCCAGGATCATACTGACCAGGCCTGCCGTCGAGGCGGGTGAGTCGCTCGGGTACCTGCCTGGCGACGTGATGGCCAAGGTAGATCCTTACTTCAGGCCGCTCTACGACGCACTCTACGAGATGGTCGACCCGGCCAGGTTCCAGGCGCACCTGGAGCGCGGTATAATCGAGATAGCACCCCTGGCTTTCATGAGAGGGAGAACCCTTAATGACGCGTTTATCATCTTGGATGAGGCGCAAAATACCACACCTCAGCAGATGAAGATGTTCCTCACGCGCCTCGGCTTCGGCTCCAAGATGGTCATCACGGGCGACATAACTCAGGTGGATCTCCCGAAAGGCCGCATAACCGGCCTGCAAGACGCCAGGAACGCGCTCACGGACGTAGAAGGCGTATCATTCGTAGGGTTGAGGCGCGACGACATCGTGCGCAGCGACCTCGTCATGCGTATAGTCGATGCCTACGAAGGGGCCGGAGAAGGCGACAGCGCCTAGGCCACAGGGCCGGGAGCCACCATGAAAATCGGGAAGAGAAGCCTCAAGAAACCACCGGGCAAGCGGGTAGATGAACTCCACCGCTCGCCGACGCGTTTCGAGATCTTCAGGGCCTGGATCGAGAGGATACCCAAGGTCAGGCTCTACTTCGGGCTCACCGCTTTGACCTGGCTCACTTTGACGGCGCTCATTGGGATAGGACCAAGGCCCCTGATCGAACGCGTCATCTCCCAGGGTATCATAGACCCGAGCGATAGGTCGCGGCTCGAGTCGCTCGAACTGCTCCAGCAATCCGACCCCTGGCTGGCTCTGGTGGGGGTTGGCATAGTGGTCGCGGCGGAGATGTGGATCGCTTGGTACTTCCTCGAGCGCTTCGGGCAACGCATACTCAAGACGAACACGGCGATACGGCTCGTCCTCGCCGCCTCGCTCACGGTCCTTTTCACAGCGCTCGCCAGGCTCTTTATAGAGCTGGATTTCGATCCTTATCTGACGCCGCTCGCAGGCCTCTCCATAATCGGAACCATGTTACTCGGGCCGAGGCTCATGTTCCTGATGGTGGTGATCACGAGCGTCAACGTCGGAATCCTCAGTGGCAACAACTTCCTTCTGACCGCCGCCCTGCTGCTGGGATCGGGGTTCGCCATCTACACCACCGTGCGCGTGGACTCGCGCCAGCGGCTGCTCAAGGCAGGACTCGTCATCGCGGCGGTCATGGGCGTAGTGACGTTCGCCGTGGGTTTGATCGGCGGTGGTGATCTGCAAGATGCCCTGTGGTTGGGACTCTTCGGACTTGGGAACGGTCTCCTCTCGCTGATGCTCGCGACGGTGCTGCTGCCTTTCCTGGAAGACGCCTTCAACATCCTTACCCCGATGAAACTGCTCGAGCTCTCGGACCCCCGCAATCCGGTGCTCGACAAGCTTCTGCGCAACGCTCCAGGTACTTTCTCCCACTCGATGCAGGTCGGCCTGCTCGCGGAGAGGGCGGCGGAGAGGGTTGGTGCCGATGCGCTACTGGCCCAGGTCGGCGCCTACTACCACGATATAGGCAAGATGGAACATCCCGCCTACTTCGTCGAGAACCAGATCGCCCAGATCAACCCTCACGCAGCCCTCTCCCCGACGCTCTCGGCGAAGGTGATCAAACGCCACGTGAAGGACGGCCTCGAGATCGGGAGCGCCTGGGGATTGCCACAGGAGATTCTCGACATCATCGCCCAGCACCACGGATCGACCCGCATCGAGTATTTCTACCGCAAAGCTCTGGAGGATGCCCCCGACAAGGATGCGGTTCGCGAGTCGGACTTTCGCTACTCCAGCGGCCTGCCTCGTGGCAAGGAAGCAGGAATCATGATGCTCGCAGATTCTATCGAGGCGACCGTGAAGTCTTTGCCGAAGCCGACCCCGAAGCGTATCGACGACGTCGTCGCAGATACGGTCAGGAGGAAGCTTCAAGACGGCCAGTTCGATGATTGCCAGCTCACCATGCACGATATCCACGAAGCAGGGGAGGCGATCCGCGAGTCGCTCATAGGGTTCCTCGGGCCTCGCATCGCTTATCCCGAAGACTCTGGCGATGCCCGCAACGGAAAGGCCAAGAGTTAGGCCGTGAACGCCACACTCGGAGAGACCACCTGAAAGGTGAGCCGCCCATGCCCGTCGATGTTCTAGACGAGGTGGGCTACTCTGGACTCGACACGAAGCGAGCCGCCCGCCTCTTCGCCGCTTCCTTCTACAACCTTGGCCTCGACCTTCAGCGAATCGGCGAGGTCTCCGTGGCCCTCGTGGATCCAGAGACGATCCGTGATCTCAACCTGAAGTTCAGAGACAGAGACGAGCCCACGGACGTGCTCAGCTTCGAGGTGGACGGACCTTACGGGGAGATGGTGGGGGAGGTCGTGATCTGCCCCCTCTGCGCTGACCCCGAGATGGGCGTCGACGAACTCGTGGTACACGGCGCGTTACACTTGGGCGGCATGGAGCACGGGGAGGACTTCGGGGCCAGTGAGATGGCGCGGGTCCAGCGGGCCGTAATGGAGGAGCTGCGTGGCCAGGAAGGTTGAGCGGCGGGGCAAGGGCCAGCAGGGCGTAGTCCGCAGCTTCGAGCTTGCTTACAGGGGTATGATCTACGCGGTCAGGACCCAGCGCAACATGCGCTTCCACATCGTTGTGGCCGTCGTGGTTCTCGTAGCGAGCTTACTCCTTGGCGTCAGCAAGTTGGAGCTTGCGGTCCTTGTTCTGACCATACTCTTCGTCTTCGTGACCGAGCTGTTCAACACGGCCATGGAGTTCGCAGTCGACCTTGCCACGAGGGAGTATCACCCTCTGGCCAAGCTCGCCAAGGACGTCTCGGCGGGGGCCGTCCTCGTCTCGAGCGTCGGGGCATTGCTCGTCGGCTATCTCATCCTGGCTGACGACCTGGGTCCGCTCTCGCTGGCGACTCTGGAGAGCATAAGGCGCCAGCCGGCTCACCTCACCCTAGTCTCGCTGGGCGTGATCGTGCTGGTCGTCCTCCTCGGCAAGGCGTTGACCCACTCCCCGAACTCCTTCGCCGGCGGGATGCCTTCGGGGCACGCTGCGGTCGCCTTTGCGGGGTGGGTCGCCGCGAGCTTTATAGCCGTCGAGGGCGGGGCTGGCATCTACGCCGGGCTCGTATCCGTGATCTCACTCCTCATGGCCCTGCTCGTATGCCAGAGCCGCGTCGAGAGCGGAATCCATAGCGTCTACCAGGTCGTAATGGGGGCCGTGATCGGGGTACTCGTCACGACGGCCGCATTTCAACTGTTATGAAGGGAGGAGCTTTGGACCCTGAGACCGTGATGGAGGCGGCCCGCGCGGCCGCGAGCCTGGCATACGCGCCGTACAGCAACTTCCACGTCGGCGCGGCGATCCTGACAGGAGGCGGCGCCATACACTCGGGCTCGAACGTCGAGAATGCCTCCTACGGACTCTCGATCTGTGCGGAGCGAAACGCGGCCACGACCATGGCCTCTGCGAACCCTGAAGACAGGCAGATCGAACTGGTCGCCGTTTTCAGCCCTGACGCCTCCCCATGTTTCCCCTGCGGGGCCTGCCGCCAGGTCTTGCGGGAGTTCTCTTGCAAGGAGGTCATGGTAGAGGATAGCAGGGGGCTACAGCGCTACCCGTTCGAGGAGATCCTTCCCAACTCCTTCGGACCGGAAGACCTGTGATGGAAGTAGAGGCTAACGGACTCCGCAGCGGCTTTATCGCGGTAGTAGGCAGGCCCAACGTCGGCAAGAGCACACTCGTCAACAGGCTCGTCGGCCGGAAGGTCTCAATCACCTCATCCCGTCCTCAGACGACGCGAAGCCCGATCCGGGGCGTCCGCAACGGTCCCGGATACCAGGCGATCTTCGTTGACACCCCAGGCTCCCAGAAGCCACGCGACACGCTGCGGGCCAGGATGCAGGAGCAGGTCGTCGATAGCCTCTCCGAGTCGGATGTCATACTCTTGCTCTTCGACGCGCAGCAGGCCTCGGAGGGACTAGGGCGCGGCGACAGGTACGTAGCCCGCCTCGTCGCCGGTTCGGCCCCCCCGGCCATCGTCACCATCAACAAGACCGATCTCCTACCCACCCGTGATAGCGTGCTGCCGATAGTAGATGCGGTCTCGGAGCTAGGAGACTGGACCGACGTGTTCCAGATCAGTGCCTCCAACGGTACGAACGTCGAACCCTTGATGGATTCCGTCGTCGACCTACTGCCAAACGGGCCACGCTTTTTCCCTGAGGGAATGGTTACTGACTACCCCGAGTCGCTGATCCTCGCCGAGTACGTGCGGGAGAAGGCGCTGAACGTGCTCAGGGAGGAGGTGCCGCATGCCGTGGCCGTCGAGATCGAAGACGTAGAGACCAAGCAGAACGTCACGGTCGTCTACGCCGTCATCCACGTCGAACGGGCTACTCAGCGTATGATCGTGCTCGGCAAGGGCGGAAGGACCATAAAGCGGATCGGCACCGAGGCCCGCCGCGACGTCGAGCGCCTCCTCGGCACCCGCATCTACCTCGACCTGAAGGTAAAGGTTAGCCAGGGATGGAGGAGCGACAGGAAGTTTCTGGAGCGCTTGGGTTTATAATCACCCTGCTTGTAGGGTCGAGAGAGGAGCGTAGGGTTTTGGCGATGAGGGTGCGGGAGTTCGCGAAGACGGTGGACCATACTCTCTTGAAGCCGGATGCCACGGAGCAGGGGATCGTACGCCTCTGTGAGGAGGCTGCCCGCTATCATTTCGCGGCCGTTTGCATCCCGCCCTCCTACGTTCCTCTGGCCGCCAGGGAGCTGCGCGGGGCGGACGTGAAGGTGGCGACGGTGATCTCCTTCCCTTTCGGATATGAGGCCACCACGGTGAAGGTTGGGGCTGTCCGCGAGGCGGTTACCAGGGGAGCCTCGGAGCTCGACGTGGTCATGAACATCTCGAAGTTCCTCTCAGGGGAGTTCGGCTACGTCGCCGACGAGCTCGCGAGCCTCACCCAGGAGGTAAGCGCGGTAGCCATGAACAATGGCTTGAACGACGTTGTCGTCAAGGTCATTATCGAGACCGCCTATCTCTCGGACAAGATGAAGCGGCTCGCGACGCAGATCGTGGCCGCAAGCGGCGCGGATTTCGTCAAGACTTCGACGGGCTTCGGCCCCTTGGGCGCGACGCCAGAAGACATCGCCCTGCTCAGGGAAGAGGCACCGGAGGGCCTTGCGGTAAAGGCGTCGGGTGGTATCAGCACCCTCAGGGACGCCCTTGACATACTCAACGCAGGTGCGTCGCGGCTTGGCATGAGCCAGAGCGTCGCCGTGATGGAGGAGGCCGAGGGTGGCGGTCTACAAGAGTAAGGGGATCGTGCTGCGTTCGATCCGCTACTCGGAGGCGGACAGGATCCTGGACCTCTACACCAGGGACGCAGGGCTCGTCTCGGCGATCGCAAAAGGCATCAGGCGTACGAAGTCGCGCTTTGGCGCCCGCCTCGAACCGCTCTCCTGCGTCGACTTCGTCGCCTACCACGGCAGGACGCTCGACACGGTGACCCAGGCTGAGACGCTCCGAAGCTTCCACGGCGTGAGGGAGGATCTCGCCCGCTTCGAGACCGCAGCGGGTATGGTAGGGAGCGTGCGCGCCCTCTCGGGGGGCGACGAGGCGGACCGTAGGGTCTTCAACTTGCTCTACAACGCCCTCGACACGCTGGAGACGTGCGATTCTGGCTTCGAGACCATCGAGGCGGCCCTCGGCATAAAGCTCTCCATCCTGGCCGGCTACGCGCCGCAACTGGACGTCTGCCTGGTCTGTGGGACGGACCTCGACGTAGCCTCGCAGCCGCTGCACTTCGCCCCCGACCACGGAGGCGTCCTTTGCCAGGAATGCCGACCGGCGACCGCCGACGCGTTCCCGCTTGCCCCAGGCACCCTCGAAAGTCTGAGAACCCTGGTCGAATACCCCATCCGTCAGGCGCCAGCACAGACAGGACCGAAAGAGAGCGTCCTCAGGGTGGTCCGCTCCCACGTCCTGGCCCACGCTCCCGGAAATACCCTGGTCGGTCCCCGACTCGCCGGCGCCGGACGCAGAGTATGAGGTCTCCCAAGCCCGGCCTCAGCAGGGACCCACTCTCATGGGCCGTAGAGAAAAGCGCAGGACGCCGGAGGTCGGAGCCGCTCGACGGGGTCCGCAACGACTTCCAGCGCGACAGGGACCGCATTATCCACGCCAAGGCCTTCCGCAGGCTCATGCACAAGACTCAGGTATTCATCTCCCCCGACGGCGACCACTTCAGGACACGCCTCACGCACACCCTGGAGATGATGCAGGTTTCGCGTACCATAGCCCGCTCCCTAGGCCTCAACGAAGACCTCACGGAGGCGATCTCCCTCGGGCATGATCTCGGCCACACCCCATTCGGACATACCGGAGAAGAAGCCCTCGCTCTTGCCCTCGCGGCCCACGGACGCACCTTCCGCCACAACGAACACTCCTTGCGCGTCGTCGACCACCTCGAAAAGCAAGGAGACGGATTGAACCTTACGTACGAGGTCAGGGACGGGATACTCAACCATACAGGAGAGGGCTATCCATCTACCAGAGAAGGTGAGATCGTCCGCGTCGCCGACAGGATCGCGTACGTGAACCACGACGTGGACGACGCGTTGCGCGCTGGGATCATCGCCGGTAGTGATCTCCCGGAGGGTCCGATCTCGGTTCTAGGAGAGCAGATGAGCGCCAGGATCGACACCCTCGTAAGGGATATGATCTCTAACTCGAATGTGAAAGGTGAGATTACACTCTCGGACCCGGTGTACAGGGCACTTATGGAGCTCAGGGCGTGGCTTTTCCGGCGCGTGTACGACAAACCTGGCTCGAAGGAGAACAGGAAGGCGGCAAGGGTCGTTACGGCCCTGTTCGAGTACTACCTGGAGCATCAGGAAGAGCGGCCTGCCAGCGATCCCGACCCTATAACCGAGACCATAGATTTCGTAGCCGGCATGACCGACAGATACGCCCTGGCGACCTACAGGCGCCTCTTTCTGCCCAGGGGTGAGATCTTCGCGTGAGAGAACGAGCCGAGAGGAAATCGGCTTGACACGAACACGCAAGGATGACCGCCCAGTCGCGTATCGCGTCGATCCTCCCGTCAGCTCGGCGGAGCTCGACGAGCTGTTTGCGGCATCGTGGTGCAGGCATGAACCCAGGGACTGGAATCCCGTATTGAAACGTAGTCTGGTATATCTTTGCGCCTACCACGGGCGGCGCCTCGTCGGGTTCGTCAACGTCGCCTGGGACGGAGGCGTCCACGGGTTTATCCTGGACACCACGGTCCACCCGGAGATGCAGCGGCGCGGCATAGGACGCCAGCTGGTGTCGAGGGCGGCCTCTGAAGCTAGGGACCGAAACGTGGAATGGTTACACGTAGACTTCGAGCCCCACCTGCGCGAGTTCTACGATCTTTGCGGTTTCGCGGCGACAGAGGCCGGACTCCTGCACCTGTCCCGCTCCTAGTGCAACATCCTGCAAGACCCCTGTAGACCGTCGAAACCGCGGGGGGCAAGGCGATCTTCTTGCCTGCAAACGATTCGGTTTGGTGGCATCATGTACGAGCATTCCACCATCTGTTAGGGAAGCGGAGAAAGGAGAATCGGTGCTATGCCAATGTTCATGGACCACCACAGAGCTGTAGAAGGGCTGACCGCAGAGGCGGTGGCTGACGCCCACAAGAAGGACCTCGAGATTCAGGACGAGTATGGTGTCAAGTATCATCAATACTGGTACAACGAAGAGACCGGCGAGGTTTTCTGCCTGGCCGAAGCCCCCAACAAAGAAGCGGCGGTAGCCGTTCACCGGAAGGCGCACGGGCTGGTAGCTGACGAGATAACCGAGGTCAAGGAAGGCTCGTAAGCCGCGGCAAAGTACCACGAACATCCAGGGCTGGAACTTCTTCACACGGCGGGATGCGGAAGGGCGTCCCCATCCGCATCCCGCGCTAACTACCCTTCGACGCTGTGGCTCAGTTGCTTTCAACCCTTACCCGCACCTGCACAGCGTGTTGGTGCGCTTACCGGGAAGCGAGCGGAAGGCGCGCAAGCACTTCCGCTTCTAGCGACGGATACACCAGCTCCCTCGAGACGACCAACTCGTCGACCTCGGCTGTGGCCTCGGCGCTCATGTCCTCCTCGAGCATAGCAAGGAACTGTTCCGGATCAGAGAGCCTACCGCTATAGCGAAACAGCGTGGTATGCACCAGATCAGCCTCGTTGCGGGTCTCGGAGGGCAAGCGAAGGCGTTCGCGGATCATCTCGCGGATGCGGTTCACCGGCTCGGCCGGCCGGGCGAGAGCGATCACGGCGGAGTCGGTGGCCACAACGTGTTCGTAGGTGATCCGAAAAGGTGTGCTCTCAGCCGCGATACCGGTCAGCTCCATTGTCCACTCCTCTGCGTGGCGCTCCCAGAGGGAATCTTTGGGAACCGGATAGCTCGCATGCACGGCTACCAGCCAGGCGAGGCTCACATGGAGGGTCTTCTGAGGACACACCAGCAGGTTTGGTTCTGCTTGCTTCAGGCTCTGCTGTATTTTCTCGAGCGATGACCTGGTAGTGCGGGCCAGTTCGATCTGGACGTTGTAGGCCAGGCAAGGCTGTGCCCACAGCGGACTGGCTCGTACCTCGTTGCGTGCCACCTTTACTCGGTGCGTCTCCCGCAGTTTCATGGCTCGCTGCTCCTCCGAGCTACGCAAACACCACTCCTCTCGACGGTAGCACTCAAAGTTCCTTGGCGCCGCCGTAGATCCATCGCGGACATCCGTCCCAGGTAGAGTAACATTACCCCTGGTCCACACGAAGAGAGAACGCGGATATCTGTAGGCCGGTGCATCGGGGGACCGGGGTTGAGGATCTCACAACGCAGCATAGAAGAGGTAAGGGAGGCGTCCAGCATCGCCGAGGTGGCCTCCGAGTTCACTGCCCTCAGGCGCCAGGGCGCCCGTTTCTCGGGCCTCTGTCCCTACCCCGACCATCAGGAAAAGACCCCCTCCTTCAGCATCTCCCCGGACAAAGGCTTCTACTACTGTCACGGCTGCCTCGAGGCCAACGAGCGCGTCTGGACCTCGAAGGGCCTGATCCCGATAGCCGAGGCAGAGCCCGGCGATGAGGTCATTGGTCTCGACGGAAACCGCGAGACCATAACCGATAAGTGGTTCAAGTCTGGCCCCACTCTGAGGATCAAGACCGGGGCGGCGAAAGAAGGCATCGAGGTCACCCCGGACCACCAGTGCATCTTCGTAAAGAGGGAAGAGGCGCTGCGTGCTATTCCTAGGGTTCATCCCAGGCAGTCGGGCGGGAAGAAGCTTCGCTTCTCTAGCAGGCACAGCAAGAAAAACGCGAATGTTCGACTCTCCGTAGAGCACGCCTCGGAAGTTCGCGAGGGCGACTTCTGGCTGTACCCTGTCGTCCCCGATAGAGATCGCAGCGACCCGCCTCTCCTGGGCCAACACCTCATCAGGGAATACACCAAGGGACCGCGCAACGCGCGGATCACGGAGCTGCCCGTGAACCCCAGAACGGCCTGGCTTTACGGTGTGTGGCTCGCCGAAGGTTCACTCTACAGAGGAGGCGTGAGGTGGAGTTTCGCTCTCGAGGAGGCGAATAGTCTGGCGGCGAGGGTAGTCGAAACGCTGGAAAGAGAGTTTGGTAGGTCCAGCACCAGCTTCCTGAGGCCGCACAAGAACATCTGTGAGGTTGCATGCTCCAGCACGGATCTTTCGACTCTTTTCAGCCACTGGTTCGGACGCGGCTGCGCGAACAAGCAGGTGCCAGTTCAAGCGTTATCCTGGACCAAGGAGTGCCAGGCCGCTCTACTTCAAGGCTACGTCGATGGAGACGGCTACACGTACAACGGCGTAACGTCAGCCGCTTCTGTCTCAGAGGCGTTGGCCTACGGTGTCTTTGCGTTGTGTATCCAGACAGGAAAGGTTTGCTCCGCAACTGTCATTCCTGAGCAAACGAGGAAGGACGGGGTAAGGCGGAGAAAGATTCACTACGTGCACATCTTGAGCAAGGAGTCTCTCAAAGGCTTCTTTGCGGAGATAGATGGTATCAACTACTTCTGGTCGGTGGTCCAGGAAGCCAGCCTCGCGACCGAAGAGCCCGTTACGGTCGTGGACATCACCACTACGGGCTCCCACACCTTCCTGACCAAGATGGGCATCACCCATAACTGCCAGCGCGGCGGCGACGCCATCAAGCTCGTCATGGACCTCAAGTCTCTGGAGTTCGCCGAGGCGGTCTCCTACCTCGCCGACCGCTCAGGCGTGGAGCTGCAATTCGAGGGCGGGGGAGACCCCGACGCCGCAAGGGAACGTAGCCTTCGTCGCCGCCAGATCCACAGGGCCCTCGCCGCCGCCGCCGTCTACTATCATAAGTACCTCCTAAGGTCCCAGACCCCAGAAGCCCAACAGGCCCGCCACTACCTGAGAGACCGCCAGATACAGGCTTCTACTATAGAAGAATTCCGTTTGGGGTACGCGCCGCCGCGGGGTACATCGGGGTTTGTTAGTGCGGCTGGGGGGTTGGATCTCGACAGGCGCATCCTCGATGCGGCCGGGCTTCTTTCGCCGCGGGGTGGGGAGCGTTTTGCTGGTAGGATCACCTTCCCAATCTCGGACCGGCGGGGTAGGATCGTGGGCTTCGGGGCGAGGACGCTCGGTGATGACCAACCCAAGTATCTAAACTCTCCGGAGACGGAGATCTTCAACAAGCGGGATCTGCTCTACGGTTTCCCGCAAGTCTCAGAGGCCATCCGTAAGGAGCGCGCGGCGCTCGTCGTCGAGGGCTATACGGATGTGCTGATGCTCTACCAGTCGGGTATCGAGAATGCTGTGGCCACGTTGGGCACGGCGACCACCCCGGGCCACCTGCGCATGCTCAGCGGCTATGCGGATAGGATCTACGTCCTGTTCGACCCAGACGCGGCGGGGGAGAGGGCGATAGAGCGGGCGGCCGCGACGGCGGCTGATTTGAAGCTCGATCTCCGGGTCCTGCGTCTACCCGAAGACCCCGCGGACTGGCTCCTGGAGCATTCACCCGAGGAGTTTGCGGGCATGTTGAAGGATGCGGTGCCCGTGCTCGAGTACGGTATCAGGCGCATCGTCGCCCGTACCATGGGAGCGGATGCCACACAGCGCTCCAGGGCCGTCCCCGAGGTAAGGAGCATGATCCAGGAGATCAAAGACCCCGTTCTCTACCGCGAGGCCTTGCGTCTGGCCACGGAATCCCTGGGTGTCGGCCCAGAGGTCCTCCGGTCGACGGAGCAACCTTCCAGCTCCTCCTCGCAGGCCGGTGGCCAGGACGACCCACAAACGGAGGCAGGCGGCGCCGTGCTCACCCTCATTCTCGCCAGACCCGACCTCACAGCCCCCCTCCTCCAGGAGGGCATAAAGATCCCGAGTCTCCCAGAGCCCTTGACGCTGCGCACCGAGGATTTTCGCGACGAAACACACGCCAGGATCTTCACCCTGTTGAGAGAACACGCGGGCAGAGATCTCGACGCCGTGCTCTCGGATGAGAGGGCCAGGCCGCTGATGGACCGGATCGGTGCCCTCGCCTCCCAGGGGGAGAGGCTCTACCCATCCGAAACCTCCGCGCGCGAAGCCTGGTTGCGGCTGGCGATCCTGAGCCGCGAACTGAGCAAGCGGGAGACTCAGGATTACGACAGGAAGGATGTGCTGCAGTCTGAGATCCAACATCTCAAACAGGCCCTGCGCTCTTCCGCCGCAGGAGCTTGAAGCAGCGAGCCCAGAACCGTATAATCCATTCTTGTAACATTCCCCTGTAGCTCAATTGGCAGAGCATTCGGCTGTTAACCGAAGGGTTGCTGGTTCGAGTCCAGCCGGGGGAGCCAGGCGGTACCGCCCGGGTTCCCGCCAAGGGCCCATAGCTCAGTTGGTTAGAGCATCCGACTCATAATCGGACGGTCCCAGGTTCGAGTCCTGGTGGGCCCACGAATCCACACAGCCCGTGTACGCCCACCCAACTGTTGGAACCCGTAACATATTTCCACACACCCAACATGTTGGGGTCAGCCTCGCACACGACCGACATGTTACGCCGGGGATACAACCCTTCCCCGGAGAGAAACCTTCTGTAATCCAGCAAATGGCGTACTCTGAATAGGGGTCCTAGCCCCTGGGGTAGAGGGGCGAAGCTACATTTACGTACGAAACTTGGTCTCTCGGGGCCCTTCTCGGCCGCCTGGATTGCGATTTTTCCGTGCATATGCAAGAATTTCGCTGTTGTGGGTCAAAGTGGAGCGTAGTGGGAGGACACGGCGCTGGCCCTTTTAGGCGAGTACGAGCACACGCTGGACGAGAAGGGGCGCATGACCCTCCCTTCTCGTCTCCGCTCCTATTTCGAGGGTGGTATCGTGGTGACCAAAGGGATAGACAGGTGTCTGTTCGCCTTTCCGCCTGAGGAGTGGGCGGCGTTCAAGGCCAACATAAAGGCCAACGCCGACCTCTCGGCGAGGGGGCGCCAGCTTTCGCGGATGTTCTTCTCCATGGCCTTCGAGGCCACGCTCGACAGGCAGGGTCGGGTTTTGATCCCCACCAAGCTCGCAAGATACGCAGGCTTGCAGCGTGACGTGACTATTACGGGCGTGGACGACAGGTTGGAGATTTGGGACACGGAGGAATGGGACCGCTACGTTTCGAGTGCCGACGATTCGTTCTCCGAGATCGTCGAGGAGTTCGCGGG
>JBPCIR010000041.1:0-19863 GCA_051006095.1 Rubrobacter sp.
GAGGCCGTCCCGTGCTTGCGGGAGGGAGCCTCGACAGCGCACCAAACCAAAGGTCCGGTTCCGAGTACGGGGGAAGAATCCCGGCGGTTCGCGACCCGCCCTAGCCCAGAGTCTGGACGCCGCGCGCGTTCGGGCCCCGGTCGTTACGACCGACTTCGTACTCGACTTCTCCATTGGGAGAGAGGTCCGAAGGGTCACCCTGTACTTCAGAATGATGAACGAAGAGATCATCGCCCGTGGGACGTATCAGGAAACCGTAACCCTTCTCTGCATCGAACCACTTGACGCGGCCCCGCTCGCGCTGCGCACCGCCAACCCCGTCCTCTGACGCCCCGTCGTCGGCGAGTAGCGCGGACTCGTCTTTGGAAGCAGATTCGCCCCCGTCGGCCTCTAGCACTATGGAGTCTTCGGCCACCTTGACGACGACGGCCTCCACCTCCGCCCAGTGCTCCTTCCAGATCGGGTCCTCGGCGATGGAGGGGTCGAGCCACAGGCCCCAGCCGTCGCGTTCGCCGTGGTCGAGGACTCCTTCGAAATGGCTCTCTGGTTCGCGGGGCCCACGCTCGCGCCTGTAGATGTCGTTGCGCGAGCGGAAGGATTGTACCGATGAGGCGCTGGTGCCCAGGGCGTCAGCGATCCAATCGTCCGTCTGGCCCGTCTCCACCCACTCCCTGATACGGTCCATGTGAGGTTTCAACGCTATGCGCTTTCTGGAGTCCACCATGCTACCGCCTGCTCCTTCTCTGTACCCGTTCTGATAGATGCTGCGCTGAGCGGTCGCTAGACGAGTTTATTGTTAAGGATATCGTCAGGCATTCTACCATTTCTCCGGGCTCGAGGGCAGCGTTCGGACCTAGCGCGTCTCTTCACCGTCCGCACCGGGGGTGTCCTCAGTGTCAGCCTCGGGTGGGGAGGCTTGTTCGGCGGACTCGCGCGGCGGTTCGGGGAAGCCGGCGAATCCTTCACGGCCGAGGTCCTCGAGCATCTCCCCGACGATCGGAGCGGGGAGTTCGAGGTGAAGGGCGAGACCCTCAGCGTGGGCGATGGCCTCGTAGGCGTCCCCCTCGTAGCCGAGGGCGCCGAGAGCCAGGGAGAGATCTTCGGTGGGCACGAGTGTGTTGCCCCCGGCAGCCACGCGCAGGTACTGGAAGAGCGTAAGGTCGAGGCCACCGACCACGCCGATCACTGGCTCGGTCTCGTGGATGCGTCGCCTCACGAACAGGCGTGTATCGTAGCCATCGGCCCAGCGTTTCAAGACCTCTCGCTCGTCCACGTAATTGTACTGGGCCACCCTGTGCTGGAACTGCCCGAGCAGCCTGCCGGTCAGCACGCGCAGGTTCTCGTCCCCGAAGAACCAGCCGTCGCCTTCGACGTTCATGATGCCGCTCGCGTACGGGATGGTCAGCGGCTCCTCTTCATCCTCGAACGTCTCGCGGAACTCGCGGACCATTCCGCGAACCTCATCCTCACTATGTCCGCTCTTCATCAGGGCGGTCTCGTAGACCACCAGGGCTGGCTCGGGACGCCCCCTGGAGATCTCGTCGAACCTGCGCGCCGCCCTCTCGAGTCGCGCTTCGTAGTCCTCCAGGTTCCTGATCTTCCGGGCCGCCTCGCTGAGCCTATCCGCTAACTCGACCATGGTCTCTCCTCGGCTTTGGTAAGAATAGTCCTACGCAATATAGCACTTCAGCTTGTCATGCTTGAATTTGGAATGTCCATCACGTAGCCCCTCCCCAATTCCTAATTCAAAGTGGATTCCCGCTTGCGCGGGAGATGACGCGTGGGTGGTCCTCGGCGTGCCCGCGACCACCATTAGAGTGTCTTCTTCAGTCCGTAGACGCCGGGTGCTGACTGGAAGAATAGCGTGGCAGGATTGTCCCTTACATCCACAGAGAGCCTCGCCCTCATCGTGTTCTGGGGCGTACGGCCTGCGCTCTGCAGGTACCCTGACTGCAGCGCGATCTCCGTTATATCCGAGTAGTGTAGAGGATGACCGACCTCCTCCAGAACCTCCCGCGCGGCGGCCTTGAAATTCACGCTGCCGTTGGCCGTCAGGCTACTTCGGGCGAGACTTCGGGGTAGGCCCCGATCACGCTTACGTAAGGGCAGTGGTCCTCGAGAGATTCGAGGGCGCGCCTCACCCTATCCTCCTCGGGGTGCCCGAGGAAGTCAGCGAAGAACACGTAGGTCCAGGCGCGCTTGCGGCTCGGTCGGCTCTCGATGCGGGTAAGGTTGATCCCCTCTTCCGCGAAAGCCGAGAGCGCATCCTTGAGAACGCCGGGCCGGTCTTTGACGGAGAATACGACGCTGGTCTTGTCCTTGCCCGTACGCGCAGCCCAGGTGCGTCCGAGCACGATAAAGCGCGTTGTGTTCGCCCGGGCGTCCTGGATATTGCGCGCCAGGACCGTCAGACCGTGGGCGCCGGCCGCCAGCACGCTACCGATCGCCGCCACCCCTGGCTCGACACTCGCGCGGCGGGCCGCCTCCGCCGTTGAGTCGACCTCATCCAGGCGTGCACCGGGGAGCTCGCGTCTGAGCCAGCTCGCGGCCTGGGCCAGGGCCATCGGATGCGAGCACACGAGGCTAATCCGCTCCATCGACGGTTCTCTGGAGATCAAGTTCTGTGAGACGGGCAGGTAAACCTCCCCGCATATCTTCAGGGGGCTGTTCATCAACTCATCCAGGGTGTGTGTAACGGTCCCCTCCATCGAGTTCTCGACGGGCACGACCCCGTGCTCGACGTCCCCACGCTCGACCCTCGCGAACACTTCGGCGACCGTGGTCTGGGGCTCGAGCTCGATGCTCGTCCCGAACGAGCGCAGGGCGGCCTCGTGCGTGAACGTCGTCTCAGGACCAAGGTAGGCGACCTTGAGGCGGGCCTCGAGCGAGATGGAGGAAGAGATGATCTCACGGAACACCGCCTGGATCCCGCGCCTGGGGAACTCTCCATCGCCCAGCGCTACGACCCTGTCGAGGACGGCCCGCTCTCTGGCAGGGGCGTAGGCCGCGAGCCCTCTCTGGTTCTTGATCTCACCTATCCTCCTGGCCATCCAGGCGCGCCTGTCGAGCAGGCGCACGATCTCCTCGTCCACAGAGTCTATCCCCTGGCGTAGCGTATCCATCTCTGTTCCAGGAGGCATGTCGCCGGATTCAGCGAGACGGGTGACTTCTCTGTCGGGTAAATTTGACTGCGTCATGACGTGTACGGTCTCCTATAGAAATCTTCTCAGGTTACGGATCAGGAGGAGCGCGGCCGCGCGTCAGGAAAGGGAGCGCCCCTCCCGGATAAATCGCCGCAATGCACGGGCCGCATAGCGCATGATAGATCAAACTACCAGATAGCGGCCCCCGCTGTCAAAGGCGCGGTTCGCAGACGGTCGATACCTCTGCGAACCGCTTAGAACACTATTAGCAATACGGCGACGACGGCAGCGACGGCAAAGCGGTAGTAGGCGAAGGCGCGCAGGCTGTGTCGGGTAAGGTAGTGGAGCAGGAAACGTATCGTGAAGTATCCTACGAACGCCGAGGTGAGGAAGCCTGTTATGAAGAGCGCCGCCTCTTGCGTACTCATGCCAGAGGCGATCACCTCAGTAAGCTTCAGGCTCCCGGCGCCGGCGATGATAGGGACGCTCATCAGGAACGAGAACCTGGCCGCCTCCTCGCGTCTGAGGCCAAGAAAGAGGCCGAGTGTGATCGTTGCCCCCGAACGCGAGACGCCGGGCACGAGCGCCGTAGCCTGGGCGAGTCCGATCCCGAAAGCTCCGCCGAACCGGAGCTTGGAGGCCTGCCGGCTGCGGCTGCCCACGGCCTCGGCGACGAGGAAAAGTACGCCGACAAAGACGAAGTTGAAGACCACCACCCACGGCGAGCGAACCATGTTCTCGAAGAAGCCCTCGAATAGAAAGCCGATCAGGGCCGCAGGCACGGTAGATGCGATAACGAGGTAAGCGAGCCGCTGGTCGGGATCGTCGACGAGGTCCCTGTGCCCGAACGACCGCAAGAAAGCGAAGGCCATCCTGATGAGATCCCGCCAGAAGTAGGAGACGACGGCGACGAGTGTGCCCATGTGCAAAGCCACGTCGAAGGAGAGCCCGAAGCGGTCCTGGTCGAGTCCGAGGAAATACTGCCCGAGCAGGAGATGCCCCGAGCTGGAGACAGGCAGGAACTCCGTAAGGCCCTGCACCACCCCGAGAAAGATAGCTTGGATTAGCTCCAGCAAACGCCCTCCGATTCAGCAAGTCAGCTAGTCAACACGCTTCGGCATTCGGCCTCCGCTCGTCAGCACTTTAGCAATAAGAAAGCCGACTAGCTGAAAGACAGCGTGCTGAAGTGCTGACCAGCTATTCGAGGCTGAGTCTTGCCAGGGTGCGCGTATCTATGAGGGTGATGCGGCCGGAATCCACCTCGATCACACCGCGGTTACGCATCTCGTTGAGGACCTTGGTAACCGATTCCCTGGTGGAGGCGACCATGGCGGCGAGGTCCTGGTGGGTGAGGCGGAGGTCTATGGTTACGAGGCCGTCCGTGCTCTGGCCGAACTTCTGCGCCAGCAGCGGCAGCAGGTTTGCAAGCCGCACCTCGGTCTCGCGGGGCAACAGGCATTTGACCAGTTCCTCGTACTGCACGAGGCGCAGCTCCAGGAGGGTCATCAGCTTGAAGGCGGCCCTCGGTTCCTGGCGGACAGCGCGTTCGACGAAGATCTTGGGTACCTTCGTCACCGTGCACTCCGTTACGGCCTCGGCGTAGGCGCGCTGCCTGGTCTCCCCGGCAAAAGCCAGGTGGCCGAAGATGTCCCAGGGCTTGAGCAGTCGTAACGTAGCCTCCTTGCTTCCCGAGTAGGGCCTGAAGAGCTTCAATACGCCAGCGGTCAGAACATAGAGGGCGTCGCCGTACTCGCCCTGGTTGTAGATGGCTTCCCCTGGTCCATAGACCCTGTCGGCCGTCGCGATGCCCATCTCGCCGAGAAGCCCCAACAGCGCCCGACACTCCTGTTCCTGCAGCTTCGTGTATTCGGTTAGGGAAATATCAACGGCCACGTGCGTCCCCTCCCTGAATTTTCGCCCCGAAACCACGTAGATCCTCGCGAACATCAGGGCTGAGCGTGCTACACATTGCTACATTGTACATTACACGCAGGCGAACACGAATACGGTCCGCGGGACGGGCCTTGCCGATTGGGTTAGAATGGCGCGGACGTTCGCATTCGAGAGAGGAGCAGAGGTGCGGGAGCGGCTAGCGTTCGGGATTCTGATCCTGCTGCTGATCCTCTTGTTCGCCTTCACCTTCGCCGTCCTCGGGAAGGGCGAATACGAACCGGCTGGAATGCCTCCACACCAGGTCTCTTCGAGCCTGGCCTGATACTCAGCCCGGCTCCGAAACCTCAGGCGCGCGCTCGACAGCGACCAGGTAGGAAGTCATCCTGGGGTGGCCCGTTAACAGCGCGCCCGCGCCACTACGCCCGTGCGCTTTGGCGAACTCATCGCTGTGAACCCAGGCCTCGAAGGATTCCCTATCCTCCCAGCGCGTAATTACGAGCACCTCGTCCTCTGCGTCGGACTTCAGGACTTCCATGGAGACGAAACCTGGAAACCCCTGTACATGTCCGCGGCTTGCGGCGAATCGGTCCACGATCTCGTCGGCCGCTCCTTCTTTGACGGGCAGGCTGTTGAAGATCGCGATCACGGATACCTCCGAACTGCTAGCGGGCTACCACGATGCCGCTGCCGCCGACTCGTTTGGCCATCGTGAGCGCCCTGAGGGTCTCCCCCATCAACTCCCCAGCGACTGTTCCGTGCGCCGGGTACTCGGCGACACCGACGTCTACTTCGAAGTCCGCCATGCTCTTTGCCAGGCGCTCGAGCACCCGCTCTGCCAACCGGTAGCCACCCTCACCACTCTCGCCGGGCAGGATCACGCAAACCTCATCGTCCCCGAAGCGGGCGAACACGGACCCCTGCGGTGAGGACTCCTGCACGGCCTCTGCGAGGGTGCGCAGTACCTTCCTGGCACGCTTGACCTTCCCCGCAGCGACGGTCTCGGTAAAGTCGGCGACGTCGAAGACGACCACGGAGAACCGGTCGAGCGTATCGATCGCCCGCGGCAAAAGCAGCCGGTTGAGCTGGTCTCTGTCGGGTAGCCCGGTCACCAGGTCGGTGGCGGCGGCCCGCCCGAGAGCCTGCTCCATCTCGCGACGCACGATGGCGTCGAAGGCCTCGAGCCCTGTTTCGGTAAGCCAGTCCGAGGCCTGCATCAGCTTGGCGAAAAACCCGGAGACCTCGCCGCCGTGGAGACCGGCCAGCTCGACACCGACCTCGACCGAGCGCCAGATGCACCGCCGCAGCACGCTGAAATCTTCTATAACCCCGACCGCGTCCCTGCCCAGATCGTGCTGGTATTCGGCGATCCTGTGGACCAGTGCCCTGGTCGCGCCACCCCGGGAGAAGGTCTCGACGGTCTCCGTACTACGCAAGAAGCCGACGAACACCGAGACCAGCTCCTCCATACCGGCGAGCGTGTGTTCGTAGACCCCGTCCTCGTCTTCGCCACCCCTGCTCGCCTCCCAGCAGGCAGTGATGCCGGCAACGTCCTCTTCTATGCGGTCTGGGATGCGGGAGGCCTTCTCCATGAGCCCAAGTATAACCGCGCTCGCCTCAGGGCACCGCCAACACGACGGGGAGGCGGGTCCGATGCAACTATTTCGGGTCGACGTACGTATGTATCTGTGCAGTGACGAGTGGTGATGAGAACCGGTGAGGAGGGAGGCCTCCAGAGGTTTAGGGAATTAAACCTCGCGGTAAAACCAATAGTAGTTTCTAGAACTGATTTCCGGTAAGATGGGTTTGTAGTGAGGAGGGTATTTTGAAAGCCAATTTCGAGAAGCGGAAAGATAACCAGAAGATCGAGCGGGAATCGGAGACCCCAGAGCTCCTCGCCAAGTATCTCGCGCACATCGGCCAGGGCAATCTCCTTACGCACAAGGAGGAGATAGACCTCAGCTTGAGGGCCAAGGCCGGCGACAGGCGAGCCAGGCAGAGGCTGATCGAGAAGAACCTCAGGCTCGTCGTGAGCGTAGCCAAGAAGTACAGGGGCTACGGGCTGCCTTTCGAGGACCTGATCCAGGAGGGCAACATCGGCCTGATGAAGGCCGTGGAGAAGTTCGACCCCGAGAGGGGCTTCAGGTTCTCCACTTATGCCACGTGGTGGATAAGGCAGGCCGTACAGCGCGCGGTGGCCGACAAGGGCCGTACCATCCGCGTCCCCGTGCACATGACGGAGAAGATCAGGAAAGTCAGCCGCGCCATGAGCGAGCTCGCCCTGGAGATCGAACGCGAGCCGACCGAGGACGAGGTCGCCAGGCGCCTGGACTGGGACCCCGACGAGGTGCGCCTCACGATGCGTGCCATGCCTGATGCGACGAGCCTCGATCAGCCGGTGTCCAGCGAGGAGACGGCTTCACAGCTCGGTGACTTCATCGAGGACGATAAGGTCTCCGATACTCCTGATACCGTGATGCGTGAGATGGAGACCGAGCATCTGAAGGAGGCGATCGAACGTCTCCCCGGTAGGGCGCGCTACGTGCTCGTCAGGCGCTACGGCCTCGATGACCGCGAGCCTGCCACCCTCGCCGAACTCGGCGACGAACTCGATATCTCGCGCGAACGGGTCAGGCAGCTCCAGAGGGAGGCTGAACGTATCCTGAAAGGCGGAGAGTACGGCCGCGTCCTGCGCGACGCCGTAGCGTAGAGCAGCTTGCAAGGAGGTCCAACCTCCTTGCAAGCATTTCAGCTAGTCAGCTTTTGGTTTTGCGGAACTCAACAGCGCCGGGCTCCAGGGCCCGGCGCGTCGTGTACCTGCTTTGATAGTCTGTGAGGGCGTGAGGGGCGACAACAGGCTGATCCTGCTGCTCTCGACAGCGGCTTTCCTTGTCTGCTCGGCGGCGGCCGGCGCAGGGTTGTTCCGCCGCTTCGACGTGCTGGTACTCGACCTGGCCATGAGTACGGATTCAGGGGTCCTTGATGTGGTAGGGCTGATAACCTCCCTCGTGGGTGGGGTCGAGTTCGTCGCCGTCGCCGCGATCGCGCTCTCCGCCGGTCTACTGGTGCAAGGAAGGGGGAGCCTCGCCCTGAGGCTCCTCGTCGCGATTCTTTTTACAGGGCTTGTCGAGCTCGCAGCAAAGACGGTGGTGCCGCAGCCACCCGTATCCGAGGATGCTATGCGAGCACCGGACCCATCGTTGCTCGACGTGAGTCCTCCCTACCCCTTCCCCAGCGGGCACATGCTACGCGCGGTCCTCCTGCTCGGAGCCATCTACATACTGTGGCCAAGCAAGCCTGGCAGGGTCGCGCTCTTGATCTTCCTCGCCGCATCGGCCGCAAGCAGGGTCTACCTCGGTACACACTGGCCCTCGGACGTCGTCGGTGGCGCCCTGCTCGGCATCGCCGGACTAGCATGGACATTCCAAAGCACCGAACCGTCGACAGCCAGCATGCCCCGTGACAGCAAGCAGACGTGATGCACCAGAGCAGCTACTTGAAGGCCGTGGCGCTGGCACCCGGAGAACCGAGTCAACACGCTGAAATGCTGACTAGCTGAAATGCTGCGCGACCGAAGGGAGCGATCATCGAGATCACCGTCGTAGGATCAGGCACCGTAGTTCCACGCCTCGAGAGGCGCCAGAGCTGCGTCGTGGTGCGCGCTGGTGGGCAGACGCTCGTCTTCGACCTAGGCTCTGGCGCGGTCCGCGGCATGCTCCGATCAGGCCTGGACCCTCTGGCGGTAGACCGCATCTTCTTTACACACCTCCATCCAGACCATACGGTAGATGTCGTTCCCCTCCTCTTCGCGATGAACTATGGCGCACCCGAGAAACGTACCCTGCCCCTATACGTAACCGGCCCAGAGCCTTTCCTCCGGTTCTGGGGCTCCTTGATGGAGGTCTGGGGAGAGTGGATGGCCGGCGACTACGACACGCTAGTCTCCGAGCTGCCCCACGAGTGTCCATCCCCCATCGACCTCTCAGGCTGCCGGCTCTCGTGGGGCCCGGCGGAGCACCGCAGCGAGAGCATCGCCTACAGGCTGGATGCCGAAGGCGGCGCGTTCGTTTACACGGGCGACACCGAATACAGCGAGTCCGTCGTCGAGCTTGCGCGTGGCGCCGATACACTCCTGATCGAGTGTTCCTTCCCCGACGAAGCCCCAGTTGCCGGCCACCTTACGCCCTCGAGCGCAGCACGCATCGCGGGCGAGGCAGGCGTAAGAGGTGTCGTACTCACCCACATCTATCCGGCAGCGGACACCCTAGACCTCGTCTCCGAGGTCAGCCGCGGATTCGATGGAGAGGTGTTCCTGGCCGAAGACGGTCTGACGTTCGAAGTCTAGAGCGGTGTGCTCGTAGGGGCAGTTCGCGAACCGCCCACATAAGAATCGAGGCTACACATCGCTCACCCCGAGCAATTCGCGCAGCGGCCGTGGAGTGTGATCTCGTGCCAGTCCGTGACGAAACCGGTCTCCCGCTCTACCTGCAGCACCAGATACTCCATCAGCTCCTCGTTGAACTCGATCACAGCGCCGCACTCGCTGCAGCGGGCGTGGTGGTGCACACGCTCGGTCGTAAGCTCGTAGCGGGAGTAACCCTCGCCGAAGTCATCCTTGCGCACGATGCCGAGCTCGGTCAGAAGATCGAGCGTACGGTACACCGTGGAGAGGCCAAGGTCGGGATGCCCGCCCTTGACCCGGTCGTAGATCTCCTCCGCCGAAAGATGCCGCTCCCCCTCCAACTCGTGCACGATGATCCGCCGCTGGTTGGTTAGGCGGTAGCCCCTGTCCTTGAGTATCCGCTCGAAATCCAACATCAGCCAAAGTCTATCCCTATCACACAGCAAGATCAAGAATCGATCTTATCTCATCGCGTTCGAGAGGTCTCGCGGATTCGTTTGTCCGGAGATCAGTCCCTGGAGGGCGTTTTCGGGTCGGCCCCGAAGGTGACCTTGCGTCCTCCTGGCCACCAGTTCCAGTCACCCAGGATGCGCATGGTGGCTGGGACGAGGAGGATACGGATGATCGTCGCGTCGACGAACACGGCTACGGCGAGGCCGAGACCGACGGCTTTGGTCAGGATGATCCCCGTGAAGGCGAAGGCCCCTGTGACCACGATGATGATCGCGGCCGCCGAGGTGATGATACCTGCTGTGGCCACCAGGCCCTTGGAGACGCTCGCGGCATTCGAGTCGCCGTTCTCGTAGGCCTCCCTGATGCGGGAGAGCAAGAAGACCTCGTAGTCCATCGAGACGCCGAAGATAGTGCAGAACATCAGGATAGGGAGCGTCGCGTCGACGAAGCCTAGAGGGGTGAAGTTGAGGAGACCTGAGAGGTTGCCATCCTGGAAGACGAAGACCATAGCCCCGAAGCTGGCCGTGAGGCTCAGGATGTTTACGATGACAGCCTTCAGCGGGATGAAAACGGAGCGGAAGGTGATCAGCAGTACCAGGTACGTCACCCCGATGACGAAGGCGGCGGCGAAGGGCGCCTTGCCGTAGAGGCTGGATATAAAGTCTTTCTGGCCGGCGGAGAGTCCGCCGACGAGGAAGCTCGTTCCATCCGGCGCCTCGGCGGCACGCACGGCATCGACCGCACCGTAAGCGTCCTGCGTGTACGGATTCGCCTCGGTCACACCCCGTAGCAGAGTTCTATCTCCCGCCACGTAGGTATCCAGAGTATTCTGCAGGTCCTCTGACTGCCTGGCCGCCGGCAGCTCCAAGAAGTTCGCAACGCCTTCCGGCGTAACCTTACCGTCGGCCGAGATCCCCTCAGGCAAATCGGGCACCTTGCGGTCCACTTCTTCTGCCAGGCGGCGCTCGACCTCATCCCTTATTCGTCCCTCCGAGGCGCGCACCTCGCGCTCCACCCGCGGCCGGATATCCGTCCGCAGCCGTTCCTCGGTCCCAGGCGGGACGGTGCCGTAGGTAGCCTTTATCTCGGAGAGTTGCTCGTTCACGACTCTGTTCGTCTCGGTCAGCGTCTGCTCTTCGATCTGCCGCCGCACGAGCCCGTCTACCCTTCCTGCTGCCTCCTCCCGCGCCTGCTCGCGGGCTTCGGCGACACGCCCCGCGTAGTCCTCCGCCGCCGCTTCTCCGATGGTGTAGACGCTCTCGACGCGGGAGACTCCGTCGGCGCCGCCGATCCTCTCGCCCAGCACTCTCGTGTCGGAGAGACCGCGGGCGCTGAGCGGGTCGTGCTCGAAGGTGGCGACGATCTCCATCGGGTTGAGCGCAGAGTAGTCGAAGTTCCTCTTCAGGATGTCATCTCCGGCGCGGGACTCGTACTTCTGCGGCAAGACCGTCGCCTCAGGGATGCCGACCTTCATGTGCCCGACAGGGTAGAGCAGGATGCCGAGGATCGCGGCGGCGAGCAGGATCACGGCGAGAGGACGGCGCATCACGACCTCGGCGCTTCGGCTCCAGAACGCCGTACCCGCGCCGTCCCTGCGGCGCCGGATGGCGAACCTGTTGATCCTCGGTCCGAGAACACCGAGGAGGGCGGGGAGAAGCGTTAGTGCCGCCAGGACGGAGACAAAGACGACGACGACTCCGGCCACCCCGATCGAACGCATGAACATGAAGGGAAAGAAGAGCAGGCCGGAGAGCCCGATCAGGACGGCCGTCCCCGAGAAGAAGATGGACCGTCCCGCGGTCGCCACCGTGCGCGGCACCGCCTCAGCGGTCGGGTAGGCTTCCAGTTCCTCCCTGAAACGGCTAACGAAGAACAGCGCGTAGTCTATCCCGAGCCCGAGACCCAGCATCGTAGAGAGCGTCAGCGTGAAAACGGACATGTCGTAGAAGCCGGTGACGAAGTAGAGTGTGGCGAGCGCCGTCAACACGCTCGCGCCCCCGATCAGAACGGGCACACCCGCGGCGACGAGCGTGCCGAAGGCGAAGATCAGTATGATCACGGCGAACGGGAAGGCGTATTTCTCGGCATTCTTCACGTCCTCGTTGCTTGCCTCTTCGAGGTCTTGGTAGACGGCCGGCGCCCCCGTCACGTAGGTCTCGAGCTTGTCGGATCTGACCTCGCTCCTCACCGCCTCGACCACGTTGCGCGTCGCGTCGATCGAGACATCGGAGGTGACCACCGCGTAGGACTTCTTCCCATCCTCCGAGATGAAGCGTGGGTCTCTGGAGCCGGTGTAGGAGACGACCTGGCGCACGTTATCCAGCTTGCGTACGCCGGCGAGCGCATTCTCCTGGGCCTTCTGGAACTCTTCACTGCGGGCGGGGATACCGTCGCCGGTAAAGACCACCGTCAGGGTCGCCGGAGAGAGACCGAACTCGTCAGACATCAGGTCCTGCACCCTCTCCGCCTCCGAGTTCGCTCCGTCGAACCCACCGCCCTTGAGCTTCCCCGAGAGGCCGGGGGCGAAGAACGAGCTCGAGATCAGGAGCAAGCCCCAGATCAGCAATATGGCCCACCTGAAGCGGTAGGCGAAGACGCCGATACTATGGAATACGCTCACCCTCGCGAATGACCTTCTCTAGACTCCGGTCTCATCGGCGATATGGTACTCGACCCGAGGGGGAGGAATGGTGTTTGGTTACACGAACCCGTGAGGTTCTTCCCTCACCGTTTGATTGTAGGAGAGGTTCGCGAACCTCCCCTACTTCCCGCGGGGCAGGGTGAGGGCGAGGAGGAGCCCTGGCACGGGCAAGACGGCTATAACGAGCATGGTGAAGGAGAGACCGGCGTTGTCAGCGACTAAGCCGAGTACCGGTGCCCCGACACCACCGAGCCCTATGGAGAGCCCCATCGTGATACCGGCCGCTAGCCCGATGCGTCCTGGCAGGTACTCCTGTCCCATAACAACGGTTATCCCGAACGTTCCCACGGTAGCCGCCCCAACGAGCACGAGCAGCGCCATGCCGACGAAGGGACCGGCGAGGGTGAAGCACAAGACCAGGGGCGGAAGTGCCAGCATGCAGGCCACGAGTACCTTGCGCCTGCCGAACCTGTCTGCGAGGGGACCCATCGTCAGGGTTCCCGCGGCCCCGCCGAAGAGCATCAGTGTCAGGGCGGTGTTCCCGAGCGCCGGCGACATGTCGAGCACACGCTCGTAGTAAGAGGCGACGAAGGCCACGAGCCCGAAGTAGACGAAGGACCGCACCGTGACCACCCCGATCATACGCACGAAGGGGCCCCAGTGCTCTGGCGCAGCGGCCACCCTCTCCTGCTCGCTCTCGACCACCTCGGGTTTGAACCCGAGCATCCGTGGCAGCTCGTGGAACAGCACAGCGGCCATCACGATGGCTGGCAGCGCGAGAAATAGGGCTCCTGGCAGGCCGAAGAGGAGGACGAGGGGCGTGGTCAGCGCAGGGCCGAGTGCGAAGCCGACGTTACCGCCCACGGAGAAGAAGCTCATCCCGCGCGCCCGGCCCGACCCTGAGACATAGTTGGCGAACCTCGCCGCCTCGGGGTGGAACGCCGCCACCCCGATACCGCTCATGACGACGCAGAGCAGGATCACGGGATAGGTCGGTGCCACGCCGACGAGCGCCATTCCGCACCCCGCTAGCAATACGCCGAGCGGCATGAGGGCGTGCAATGGCCGCCTGTCCGAAAAGATGCCGAACAAAGGCTGCACGATCGACGAGCTCACGGTCGCGGCGAACAAGAGAGCGCCTGCCGCGGCCAGGGAGATGCCCCGCTCCGAGATCAGGAAAGGCAAGAGCGCCGCCACGGCGCCCTGGTTAAGATCCGTGAACAGGTGCCCCGCCGACAGCCCGGCCATCGCCCTCCGGTCGACGCCTTTGTTGGAGATCTCGCTCAATACAGAGTCCTTCTCGAACTGCGGCCTTCGCCGAAAATCCTATCAGCCTTCTGAAATTTCGTAAGGGGCGAGAGCCTTGACCCCGCCGGCGCGAAGCTCCGAGAGCGCGAGCCACATCTCCCCTATCGCGTCCACAGCGCTCTGCGCGGGCTCTCCGGGAGAGGGACGTCCGCTTCTTGGCGGGTTTACCTTCGCCAGCACCCCTGGTACGTCCCGCTCTATGCCGCCGAGCTCCCTCGCCTTGCGCAGCGCTTCCCTGAAACCGCCGGTCTCGTCGACGAGACCGAGATCCAACGCCTCAGCACCCGTCCACACCCTTCCTCCGGCGATACCTTCGAGGTCGAGAAGGTCTATTCCGCGTCCCCGCGCGACACGATCCTTGAACTCGGCGTAGATGCGCCCGATCTGGCCTTCGATCACCCGCAGTTCGTCAGGGCTGGGCCGGCGGCTCGGATCGAGAAGTCCGGCGCGCGCCCCCCGCTCCAGCGCGACGGGGTTGATGCCCAGTTTTTCGTAGAGTCCGAGTGCGATCGGACGGATGGCCAGCACGCCAATCGAACCCGTGAGCGTGCCGCGGCGCGCGACGACGTGGCTCGCCGCCGCCGAGACGTAGTAACCGCCCGAAGCGGCCGCGTTCCCCATTAGGACGACGACCGGTTTCTTGGCGCCGATGCGTTCGACCTCGCGCCAGATCAGATCCGAAGCCAGCGCGTCTCCGCCGGGCGAGTCGACATGAAACAGCACGGCGGAGATCCTCCGGCTCTTCTCAGCCACCCGCAGCGCGGCGACGACGGAGTCGCTCCCCGCCTGCTCCCCTCCCACGAAAGGCAGCGGGACGGGCAGTCTCCTGCTCCTACCCCGCACTATTGCCCCAGAGAGGGTGACGAGCGCGACCTTCTTCCTGGACCGCCTCCTGTAAGGCATGCGCAAGGACCCCTGCGCCCTGCCCCACTCGGCCAGGGTGGCCCGCCGTTCGTCCGACCCGAGCCTCTCAGGCAACCCGTCCTCGTAACAGACGCCGTCGAGCAGGCCTTCCGAGAGGGCTTGCTCAGCGCCATAAGGGGCCAGGTCTATCCTGGCGCGCACTGCTTCGCTGGAGAGACCTCTGCCTTCGGAGATCGCACCGATGACCTCCTCGAAGCGGCGGTCGAGGAGACGCCCGGCCTGCTCGCGGGACTCGCGGGAGAAGTCGTCTCTGACGAATCGTTCGCCGGCGGACTTGTAAGGCGATACGGCGACGACCTCGACTTCGAGGCCGAGGTTATCGAGGGCTTCTTTGAGGAAATCTACCCTGGCGCGGATACCAACGACGTTCAGATCGGCGAGCGGGGTGGCCAGGATCTCATCCGCCGCGCACGCGAGGTAGTAGGAGCGTATGTCCGCAGGGTCAGCAAAATAGGCAACGACGCGGCCGCCGCGAGAGCGGAACGCGAGGATCTCGCGTCGCAACTCTTCGATGGCTGCCCACCCTGCATCGAGGTTCTTGATGCGCAGGACGACCCCGCGCGGGCGCCCATCGGCGGCTATACGGTCGAGCCACAGGCGCAGCCTCTCGAGGGTCGGCGGGCTCGGGCCCCGAGACAGGCGGCGCCTGAGGAAGCCGACAGGCGTCTCGAACTCGGCCAGAGGCCCCTGGATCTCGATCCAAACGTACTCCGGCGGCCTGCCGAGTAGACGCGCGCGGGCGTTGCGAAGCAGGCGCCAGAGGTTCACCAGTGCATCGGTAAGAGGCGACATCTGGAGGCTATAGTACACCGCGGCACGAAAAACGCCGTATGATAAACTCGCAAACAGGAATGGTTACTGATCACCAAACAGCGCAAGAGGATAAGTCGGGCGTGCTCGTGCCCGACGTCAGAGAGAAGCTGCGCAGGTCAGGCTACACCCTCACCTCCCAGCGCAGGGCCATTCTAGAGGCGCTGCTGAGATCCGAGGGACACCCTTCGGCCGAGGACGTATACCTGATCGTCAAGCGCGAGAACCCTCGCGTGGCGCTTGGCACGGTCTACCAGGCGCTCTCGGTACTGGAAGAAGTCGGCGTTGTCGGCTCCAAGCACTGGGCGGAGTCCCCTACGCGCTACGACCTCAACGTGGAGCCGCACCTCGACATCAGGTGCATCCGTTGCGGTGAGGTCTCAGAGGTCCCTGGCGTCGCACTCGGCGCCGTGGAAGAACAGATTCGCGACAACACTCCTTACAGGGTCACCCGCGCGACCATGGTCGTCGAGGGCCTGTGCCCAGTCTGCCTGGACGACGAGTAAGAGGGGTCTTTACCGCGGGCCTGCCAGGAGTTACCCTTTCGACCAACGTGGCATTGTGGGTAACACAGGAGAGGCGATCATGAGCGAGGATCCCAGGGACAAGGCGGCCGCGCTCGCTGAGGGCATGGAGGCGGCCGGCGCCCTGATCGAGAGCCTGGAGCAGGAGGTTGCCGACCTCAGGAGCGACCTCGAGCAGGCATCCGCGGCGCTGAAGGCTGCGCAGGAGGAGGTCTCCTCCAGGGCCGGAGCGCTGGATGAGAAAGAGCAGGCCCGCGTCGAGGCCGAGGGCGAGGCAGAGGATCTCAGAGCGGAGATCTCCGCCCTCAAACAGCGGCACTCCAACGAGCAACTCCGCCTCAGCAACCAGCACATAAACGAGCTCGCCGAGGTTCGCCGGAGGCTCGAGGAACAACGTCGCACCGACGTGGATGCGGCCTCGGCAGGGACTCACCTCGACACCATCAAGGAAGAGTTCAGGCTGGAACGCGAAGCCCTGGAAGCGCGCTACAAGGAAGAGATCTCGGCGCTGAAAAACGCCTCCGAGCACTGGGAGGAACAGCTGAGGACCGGCTACCAGGAGCAGGAGGCGCGCCACGCAACGGAGCTCGAAGCGGCCCTGAGTGCGTCAACCGAGAGGGAGCACGCCCTCGAGCAATCCTTGCGCGAAGACTTCGAACAGAGGCTGGCCGAGGAGCGAAGCGCTTCCGACGAACGCCACAAGGCGGCAGTGCAGGCCCTGAGGAGCGCTGCCGCAGAGAGGGAGTTGGAACTCCAGAGAGAAAACACGGCCACGGTAGAACGGCAGCAAGGGGAGATAGAGTCTCTACGCGAGGAGCTCGAAGAGGCCCGCCGTTCTTCGGAGGAGTGGCGCAAAGGCGAGCTGCGTCGGGTCAAGGCGCTCGCCGAGGGTCGTGAGAATGACCTGAGGAAGACGCACGCGGCCAGGCTCGCCGAGACTAAAGAGTCGGCAGACCGTAGGGTCGCGGCCATCCAGGCCCAGAGAGAGGCGGACAACAGGGCGCTAAGGGCGCGCCACGAGGAGGAGACCGCGCACCTCCGGCGCGATTACCAGGAGCGGCTCGCTGCCGAGGACGAGCGCAGGAAGTCGGAGACCTGGGCGCTCGATGAGCGGCTGAGGGAAGCTGCGGTCCGGCGCGAGACCGAACTGCGCGCCTACACGACCCGTCTGAAGGAACTCGAGGCGGCCAGGCTTTCGCAGAAGTCCACTTCACAAGAGGGCCTGGAGCGTGTGGTAGAGCGTTTCGGGGCGGAGATCTCCGGTTTCGAAAACCGCGTCACCGAGCTGGAAGCGGCCCTGGAAGAGTCCGAGGCTCGCAGGAACGAGCTGGAGATGGTACTAGGCGAGATCCGTGCCGGCGGTGAGGAGGTATCCGGAATCACGGCCAGCTCCGACGGCGCCGCAGACGGGGAACCGAAGGGGCGTCTTGAGGATGTCGAGGTCCAGAACATACTGGCCGAAGAGAAGATCGAGGACCTGGAAGCCAGTCTCTCCGAGGCGCGAGAGGAGAGCCAGCGCAACGCCGAACAGCTACAAAGAGCACTGGAGAGCCTCGACCGCCTCTCCGACCCGGCACGCCGCCTGAGGGAGGGCATAGCGCTCTTCAACGAGAGCGAACACGCGAGGACCGTGGCCTCCATCTCCAAGGCCTTCGGCCTCCCCAAGGTCCACGCGGCCCTCGACGAGGGGGTGCAAGGTAGGCCCACGCTCACTTTCCTCTGGGGCGACATGGCCTGGCGCCGCTACGTCTCCGACCCGACGGAGGGGGTCGAGGAACCCAGGGTCTACCTGACCGGTACGGGCGAAGACCCGGCCGAAGTCGAGGCGCCCTTCAGGCAGCCCAACGCCAGGATGGACTCGAGGGGACGGTTGATGATCGGCGTCCAGGCCCGCTAAGCGGGATGAGGAAGGGAACCTTCCTCATCCCGCGCTGGTCAGCATTTCAGCACGCTTCGGCCTGCGGCCTTCGCTTGTCAGCTTGTCAGCAAAAAAGCTGAAGTGCTATCGTCGGCGCGCGACCTTCTGGTTGTGGGCGTAGATCGCCTCCCCGCGGTGAGCCCCGAGGTAGGAGGCCGCCGTCGAGGCTACGAGGAAGACGATGACGAGCCCCAGAGCCCAGGATCCATCGACGCCTGGCAGGAACCCTTTGCCAAGAGCGAGGTTGAGCGCCGAGGAAAGGACGAAGGCGACGGGGACGATCAGTACCCCGTGAAGGCGATGCCTGAAGGGTGCCTTGTAGCTTGCGGCCATCCCCCCGAAGTAGAACGAGAAGGCGGCGGCAAAGACGAGCAAGGCGAGCGGGAGGGTGGCCGGGCCCTCGCGCTCGAGGCCGAAGATGCGTGTGAAAACTGGCGCGAGTATCCCCTGCACCACGAGTAGACCGACTGCGAGCGCGAGCAGCAACCCTATGCCAACGGCCATGATGCTTCTCATAGGGGCAATTCTAGCAGTCCCCCGGCGTGCCAGAGTAGCCCAGTTCACGGCGGTGCTTCGCCTTTTCGGCTTGTAGGGTGCGTGGTCACGTAGTACCCTCTTGCCTCGTGAGCAGGCGCGCGCTTACCCGCAGAGAATTCCTCAAGATGACCGGTGCCGGGATGGCAGGGGCCACGCTGCTCGGCGCGACAGGATGCGACCTCACAGAGCGCATTCGCAACTTCAGGAACGATCCCCCCGGCGTCAAAGAGGGCACTAACGTGGTGCTTATCATCATCGACAGCTTGAGGAAGGATCACGTCGGCGCCTACGGCAACGATAGGATACAGACCCCCAACCTGGACGCCCTCGCAAAGGACAGCCTGCGCTTTACCAGAGCCTACCCCGAGTCCATACCGACTATGTGCGCGAGGAGGGCGATACACACGGGGTTCAGGACCTGGCCGTTCAGGGACTGGATACCGCCCAAGGGTGAGGACATTATCCTGCAGGGCTGGGAACCGATACCAAACTACCAGACGACGCTCGCCGAGATGATGCAGGGGGCGGGGTACGGGACCTACTTCGTGACGGACAACATGCACCAGTTCAAGCCCTCTTACAACATCCACCGCGGCTTCGACGTCTTCGACTTCTTCCGCGGCCAGACCACGGACAACTACAGGCCGGCCTGGACGTACCCGAAGGACAAGGTAGCCCAGGCCCTCCTCAAGGGCAACATCCCCGCCATGACGGGCCAGATGCGCCAGTACTTCGCAAACGTAAAGGAGAGGAAGACGGAGGCCGACTGGTTCTCCCCCATGGTCTTCTCCCAGGCCTCGGACTACCTCGACATCTTGAGCAAAGGCGGGCCATTTTTCCTTACCGTGGACAGTTACGACCCGCACGAGCCCTGGGACCCGCCAGATAAATACGTCGAGATGTACGACGACGAGCCCTACAACCTCAAGGAGCCGTTCTCGGTGATCTACGGTCCGAGCAGCTACCTGCTGCCGAGGGAACTCGAGAGGATGAAGGCGCGCTACTCGGCGGAGGTAACGATGATGGACCGCTGGCTAGGCCGCTTCCTCGACAAGATGGAGGAGTTGAACCTCTTCGACAACACCCTCCTCATACTCCTCTCCGACCACGGCGTCGCCCACGGCGAGCACGGCTACACGGGCAAGCCCGACAACGTGCTCTGGCCCGAGGTCACGGACATACCGTTCCTTCTGAGGCACCCAGAAGGCAGAGGAGCTGGCCAGACGAGCGACTACTACGCCTCCACCCACGACGTGACGCCAACGATCCTCGGCTCCCTCGGGATCGAGCCGCAGCAGGAGCTGGACGGCCAG
>JBPCIR010000042.1:0-5353 GCA_051006095.1 Rubrobacter sp.
GCCCTGCCTGGACGGCAGCTTCGAGGAGATCTCAGACAACACCCCCAAGGAGCAGCTTGCGGCCAGTACCAGGGGCGCCGAGAACGCCGGGGGAGAGGCGATCACCGCCGATGTCGTGGAGAAACCCCAGGTGGGCACCAGATTCCTGCACGCCCATCTCCGGGCCGAGGAGGTCGAGAATAGGGCCCCCTTCACCCCCGTGGACCACGAGGGACCTGTGGAGATGCCTGACGAAGAGTACCCGTTCCAGTTGACGACCGGACGTCGCCTCGCCTTCCACAACACGGGTACGATGACCCAGGACTACAAGAAGGTCAAAGACAACGAGGAGCTGCTGGAGATCTGCGAGGAAGACGCGCAGAGGCTTGGGATCGAGGACGGAGATTTCGTGAGCGTCGGCTCCCGGCGTGGGACGGTGCCCTCCGTCAAGGCTCGTGTCACCGACAGAGTCCGCTCCGGACTTGTTTTCCTGGGCTACAGCTTCCCGGATCAGGTGCCGACGAACGTCCTTACCATCAATGCCGTAGACCCGCAGACTGGAACAGCCGAACTGAAAGCCTGCGCGGTGCAGATAGACCGTGCGGCTCGATGAGAGCGAGTCAGCCTCCGCCCCTGCGACGGGGCACCCCTCTCTTTCGTAACCTACGACGTCCACATGCAGCATCTGTGGACGCTTGACCGTATACAAAAGCTGCAATATAGTTCTCAACCAGTCTGAAGAGCATGGGAAGGGAGCTCGGTGGAGAGAAGCGACGAGTGGGTCCGCGTCGAACGGACGTCGGCGTTCAGGGAGCTCACGCAGAAGCGAAAAGCATTCATCTTACCGGCGACGATCTTTTTCCTGGTCTTCTACTTCGGTTTACCGTTTCTGACGGCGTTCACCACGGTGTTGGACGTGAACGTCATCGGGGCGATAAACCTGGCCTACGTCTACGCTTTCGCGCAGTTCGCGATGACCTGGATCCTCATGCATCTCTACGTCGGCCGGGCCAACAGGTGGGACGATCTGGTGGACCGGGCCAGGCACGAGGCCGCGGAGGATGATGAGTCCGGTAGGACCGGCGGAACGGGGGGTTCGGAGTGAGTGATCGGGCAATATCCATCATCTTCTTCGTCCTGATCATCGCGCTGACGCTCGGCATTACCGTCTGGGCATCGCGTCAGAACAAGTCCACCAGCGACCATTACGTGGCTGGCGGCGCGATCAAGGGTTGGCAGAACGGATTGGCCATCTCCGGCGACTACCTCTCGGCTGCGTCTTTCCTGGGGATCGCGGGGGCTATCTCGCTCACCGGCTTCTCAGGCTTCTACCTCTCGATAGGCTTCCTCGTGGCTTACCTGGTGGTGCTGCTGCTGGTGGCCGAGCCCTTGAGAAACCTTGGCAAGTACACCCTGGCGGACATGCTGGCAAGCCGGTTCAACAAGTCGAGCGTCCGGTCGGCGGCCGCACTCTCGACCATAGCGATAAGCATGTTCTACATGATCGCCCAGCTCAACGGCGCGGGGGCGCTTATCGAGTTGCTGCTCGGCATAAACTACACGCTCTCGGTCATCGTCATCGGCATCCTGATGACGGTCTACATCGTGGCCGGCGGCATGGTGGCGACGACCTGGATCCAGATAGTCAAGGCCGTCCTCCTCATCGCAGGTACCCTGGCCCTATCCGTCTTGGTGCTCGCTCAGCCCAGCATCGGCTTCAACCCGGTGAACCTCTTCAACGAGGTTGACTCGCAGATAGGCGCCGACATGGTGGTGCCGCCGCCGCCGGCGGGCCTCGTCGCCGGGCTCGACGTGATCTCGCTCAACATCGCCCTGGTGCTCGGTACGGCGGGTCTGCCGCACATCCTGATCCGGTTCCTCACCGTCCCTGATGCCAAGACGGCCCGGTCCTCGATCGTCACGGCGACCTGGATCATAGGCCTGTTCTACCTGCTGACGCCTGTTCTGGGCTACGGCGCGGCGCTCTTCGTCGGCCAGGACGCCATCGCGGCGCAGAACCCTGCGGGGAACACGGCCGCTCCGCAGCTCGCCGAGGCGCTCGGCGGTCCCATCTTCTTCGCCTTCATCTCGGCGGTCGCTTTCGCCACCATCGTGGCGGTGGTGGCCGGTCTCGTCGTGGCTGCCTCCAGCGCTTTCGCCCATGACTTCTACTCGAACGTGATCCGGGGCGGCAACGCTTCGGAGCAGGAGCAGTTCCGTGCGGCGCGCTTAACGGCCGTGGGGATCTCCGTGGCGGCGATACTACTGGCGATACCGGCTGCGAGCCTCAACGTGGCGTTCCTGGTCGCGCTCGCCTTCGCGGTCGCCGCGAGCGCCAACGTGCCTGTTATCCTGCTAACGATCTTCTGGAAGAGGTTCAACACCACCGGAGCGGTTATGGGCATCCTGGTCGGCCTGTTCTCGTGCATAATCCTGATCATACTCAGCCCGAACGTGATGACAGGCCCGAACCCGGAGCCTCCGTTGACTCCGATCATCCCTATAGACCCCATCTTCCCGTTTGTGTACCCGGCGCTGTTCTCGGTTCCTCTTGGCTTCCTTGGCTGCTACCTTGGCACGCTCCTTGGCGGAGGCGGCGCCGAGCGCGAGCGCGAGCAGGGTCTCCAGGTGTCCTACGACGAGATCTACGTCCGCTCACTCACCGGCATCTCGAACATAGAACAGGAGATCCAGGAGTCCACCCCGCAGGAGGAACCCCGCACGACGTAACGTCAGAAACACACCCGCCGTAGTTCGAGCCCTCGCCCCTCCGGCGAGGGCTCTTCGCTTGCTGCTATGCTGTGCTCGCCAGCATAAACCGGCAGGTTCGAGGGAGGACGCAAATGGAAATAACCGTCCGTCACTCGGAGCCCGAGGACTACAAAGCGCTGCACCGCATCTTCAGCGGCCCCCGGGCGATGGCCGGCACCTTGCAGATGCCTTTTCCGTCGGAGGAGTCGTGGCGCGAGCGTCTCTCGGAGCCGCCGGAGGGATTGTATTCGCTAGTGGCCTGCGTGGAGGGCGAGGTGGTCGGAAGCCTCGGCCTGCACACCTCTCCTACCCGCTGGCGTATGCGTCACGTCGGCAGCATCGGCATGGCCGTGCGCGACGACTGGCAGGGCAAAGGGATCGGGACGGCGCTTATGGAGGCGGCGCTGGACCTCGCGGACAACTGGCTGAACCTCACGCGCATCGAACTACGCGTCTACGTGGACAACCCCGCCGGTATCGCCCTCTACGAGAAGTTCGGGTTCGAAGTGGAAGGTACGCACCGCCGCCTCGCCTTCAGGGATGGCGAGTACGTCGACGCCTACTCAATGGCCCGTTGCAAGCATTTCAGCTAGTCAGCATTTCAGCCAACAGAAAGCTGACTGGCTGATGTGCTGACCAGCGCTTGCAAAGAGTTCCCTCTTGGCAAACTTCTTTAGTCCAGGCTAGCGTTTACCTTGATGTCCACGTTGCCGCGCAGGGCGTTGGAGACGGGGCACCCTTGCTCGGCCTCCTCTGCGGCGTTCTGGAAACCTTCGGCGTCGAGGCCGGGGACTCGCCCGCTGACGTCGAGGACCATCGTGGTGACCTTCAACTGGTCGGCATCGAAGGTGCATACAGCAGTGATGTTGAGCTCCTCGGGCTCGTTGCCCATCTCGGCGAGCACGCCCGAGAAAGCCATCGCGTAGCAGCTCCCGTGGGCCGCGGCGATGAGTTCCTCAGGGCTGGTCTTGCCGTCGGGACGCTCCGTACGCGAGGCCCAGGTGACCGGCAGATCTCGGGCCGCCTCGCTGCTCACAAGGTCGAAGGTGCCAGACCCTTTCTGCAAGTCTCCTCTCCACACAACATCCGCGCGCCGTTCCGCAGTAGCCATACATACCTCCATACATCTGTTTTCTCGGATACTAGAGGAGCTTACCCACTGCTCCGGCGCTCTAATCTTCTGTTGCTATCTCTCTAACTCCCGCCCCGTTCGCGAGCGGCTGCTTCTTCGAGCTTACTCCGGTAGACCTCCGTGGTCTCCGGCTCCCCGATCTCGATATCCCCGCTGCTCACGACCTCTCCGAGCAAGGTAGCCGTCTGGCTCAGGGATGCCTCCATGTCGAAGTCGTTGAAGCTGGAGATGCAGTCTTTGGGGACTACGACGTTGAACCACCTCATAGCGGCGCCAGCCGCCGTGTAGAAGACGCAGATGTTGGCGACCGTGCCACAGATGATCAGCGTGTCGACGCCCCACTGACGCAGCATGTGCTCCAACTGCGTGCCGTAGAAGGCGTCGTAGCGCGGCTTGCGAACGGTTGCCTCACCCTCGCGCGGGGCAAGCTCCTCCACCACCTGCCAGCCCCAACTCCCCTCGCGGCAATGCTCGCCCCAGATCTCCCACTCAGGGTCGCCATCGCTGTGGGTGTCCTGGGTGAAGACGACCTTCATGCCTGAACTGCGCGCCAGATCCAGGATCCCCCGTATCGGCTGGATCGTCCCTTCGGCGCCGGGTACGACCAGCGTACCACCCTCCTTCACGAAATCATTCTGCATGTCCCCGACTATCAGGGCGGTTCGGCGCGAGTCTACCCGAACACCTGCCTGTACCTCATACTCGGGAACTTCGATGGTGCGTAGCATGAACGTACTCCCTTTTCGCCTCCTGGAGCCCCTAGTCTATACCGGGCGGAGGAAGGCTGGAGGATCTCTCGCGTTCGTCGTTCACGGTTGCATGCTATCTTTAACGGATCAAGACCAGGTTGCGTGAGGCGCTCGTCTGAGGGCTCTCGAGCCGGGTCAAACGATTCTCAATGGCACAGCTACTTGCCCCGCCGCAACACGGGCAGTACTTCCCCTATTACGAGTGCGGAGAGGATCATGAGCGCGCCGAGGATCTGGACCGCCACGAGCCTGTCGCCTGCTAGCCAGTAGCCGAAGATGGCGGCGAAGACGGGCTCCATGGTCAGGATGATCGCGGTCCGCGCCGCAGGGATGTGCTGCTGCACCGTAGTCTGCACCAGGAATGCGCCGGCCGATGCCAGAAGTCCGGTCACGAGCAAGGCGACCCACACCCCTGGCGGCGGCAAAGTGACGGGACCGAAGAACGGCCACACGATGACGAAGAGCAGCGCCATAGCGAGGATCTGGGCGAGCGTAAGCGCGCCCGCGTTGTAGAGAGCTGCGTAACGGGAGAGTAGCGCGATGTGTAGACCGAGCGCCGCCGCGCAAAGGAGCGTCAGGAGGTCTCCCCAGTTCGCGCCCTCGGGCCCGGCCCCGGCGAGCAAAACCATCCCGACCAGGCTCAAGGTGACGGCCAGGACGACCTGCCGCGAGACGTTGGCCCCGAACAGGAGACGGTCAGCGAGCGGCGCGAAGACTACGAAGAGCCCCGTGATGAGGCCCG
>JBPCIR010000043.1:0-7979 GCA_051006095.1 Rubrobacter sp.
CGGCCACCGACGAGAAAGCGCGACCCTCCGTCGTATCGTCCAGGGGTTCGAGCTCGAAGCTCTCGTCCGTGCGGCGTAGGGCGTTGAGGATGAATTGGTCTGTGAGCCAGGGGTTCTTCGGGAGCAAAGAACCGTGCAGATAGGTACCGTAGGCGTTCAGCCTTCTTGCTCCCTCGCTGCCGTCTTTACCGTTGTTGCCGTAACCTACAACTACCTCGCCCAACGGCTTCACATCTTCGCCGAGGTAGGTGCGTCCGCCGTGGTTCTCGAAGCCGACTATCTCGCGCGCCTCGCCGGTCTCGGGAGCCCGGACGCGGACCAGCACGTTCCCGATCAATCGCTCTTCGTCCGGCCTCCTCGGCTCGGTATGGAGGTCGAAGATGCCGACGCCGGGGAGCTTCTCGCCTTCAGGGGTCTCATAAGAGTAGCCCATGAGCTGGTAGCCGCCGCACACCCCCAAGACCACGCCGCCATCATCCACGATGGCCCTCAGGTCAGCACCCTTCGAGCCCGAGAGATCTTCTGCGAGCAGGGCCTGCTCCCTGTCCTGGCCGCCGCCAAACAGGAAGAGATCGCAGCCGGTCGGCCTTATCCTCTCTGTGAGGCCAACGTCGACGACCTCCACGGGAATGCCCCGCCACTCGCAGCGCTTCTTGATGGAGATAACGTTCCCGCGGTCGCCGTAGAGGTTCATCATGTCGGCGTAAAGGTGATGGATGGTGAGCACGTGCTTCCCTTCGGTCGGCGCCTTCAGCTTTATTCATCCTCCCAAAACGGATGCGTGTAGCCCATCTCGCTCAGGGTGTGCCGGATCTCCAGCATTGCCGTGTACGTGGGCAAAACGTAGAGCGTCTCGCCTGACGGAGTCGCTTGTAACGCGGCCTTTATGGCCTCCTCGCGGTCGGGGATGACGGGGCCTACGGGAAGCTCCGCGTACTTGAGGCGTACTGCCATGTCGTCGGCCCTGATGCCGCTGACGGTGAAAGGGGCTGCGTCCGTCTTGCCCTCTTCCCTCGCGTCGGCGAGCATCTCGAAGTCCACGTCCCAGAGCCACGAGACGTCCCTGCCATCTGCGTCGTTGTCGTTTATGGCGATCAGGACGTTCTTGGCTTCTGCGCCCGTTACGAATGTGCGCAGGATCTCGTTGAACCCGACAGGGTTCTTTATGAGCAGCAGGAAAGCTTCTCTGTCCCCAGCTCTTACCCGTTCGACCCTCCCGAAAGCCCCCCCGAACTCCCCGAGGCCGCGCGAGATCTTCGCGAGCCCGACCCCGGCCTCCCCGGCCACCGCGGCAGCGGCGAGGGCGTTGTAGACGTTGTAGAGACCGGGGAGACCTATCTTCACGTCCGCCTCGCCATTCGGGGTCGAGAGCAGGAACTCCGACCCCCTGGCCCCTTCGAGCCGCACCCTGCTCGCCCTGTAAATGGGCCCTGGCCGCGAGAAGTCGCAGTGGCGGCAGTCGTAGACGCCGACGTGCCCCATGTATACGGTCTCGTAGACGAGGGCCGTCCCGCAGACGGGGCAGTCCTTCGAGTCGGCGACGTGCTGCAGACGCCCGGTGTCCAGAGCGGGCTCATCCACACCGTAGAAGACGGGTCTCCTGGCGGACCGTCCGAGGCTAGCGACGAGGGGGTCGTCAGCGTTCAGGACCACCGCGCCGCCCTGCGGCAGATCCCCGAAGGCCGAGGCTATGACCTTGCCGGTGTAGGCAAGCTCCCCGTAGCGGTCGAGCTGGTCCCTAAACAGGTTGAGGACTGCGAGGATCTCGATCCCCGCCTCTGCGGCCACCTTGGGCACGCTCGCCTCGTCCACCTCGAAGAGCCCCATCTCCGAGAGGGGCGCCCCGGCCAGACCCGAGTCCGAGACGAGGGCCGCGGTCACGCCGGTGACCAGGTTCGCCCCCGTCGAGTTGTTCACGGCCCTAATACCGGCGGTCTGGAGTATTTTGGAGATCATCCTGGTCGTAGTCGTCTTGCCGTTGGTGCCCGTAATCGCCGCCGACCCGAGACGCAGCCGCCGCGAGAGCTTCGTCAACACCTTCGGGTCCACCCTGCGTGCCACTACCCCTGGCATCGTCGAGCCTCCTCCTGTCTTCAGCTTCCGGCTCGCGAACCGCGCCGACCTGGCGGCCAGTATCGCGGCGGAGAGACGTGGGTCGGGTAAGGGGGTCATGGCGCGGATTATATCCGCAGTGGAGGAGCGCTTCCGAGAGGTAAGAGTGCGCCTTCCAGCGAACATTACGCTGGTCTGGCTCTAGACTGGCAACACCGAGACAGGCACGCCTCGGGCAGGAGTCATGGCAGATCTAGTCGTGCGCGGCTTCCGGGCCGCTGTACTCAGGGTAGCGAGTTCTGTAGCCGAGCAGTCTACCGACGAGCGCGAGCAGGAACACAGGCGAGAACAGCGCTTTACGCACCGGCATCGGCAGTCCGGGTGGATAGGCCCAACGCCCGATCTCACGTACCAGCACCGCTAGCTGCAGGGGGTTCCTGGGGATAGTTCTTATGGTTTTCCCGTCCCGCATGAGGCCGAGTATGGTTTCGAGCATGATCTCCACGTCCAGCCCGGGACGAATCCCGGCCCTGAAACAAACCTCCTCCTGCTCGCTGGGGTTCCACCACTCATGAGGGACTTTCGGCGGACCGACCGCGCTGTGGCCCGGACTCAGGATAGATCGCCGTCCTCCCGCGCGGACGCCGAGCATCCCCGAGACGATCTCGAACCGCTCCTCCTGAAAGGTATGGACGTGCTCGCGAACGTGCGCGCGTGGTGGTGCGAAATACTCGAACCGCAGCGACCCGTCTTCGGTATCCCGGCTCGACTGAAGGATATGGAACCTATGCCCGAAGAAGCGGAACTCGTGTCCGATGAGAGGACTCTCCATTACCCTTCCTACCTCGATCCCAGTGGTCGCTGACTCGATGTAGTGCTAGTGGCGGATGAGCAGCAGGCTCGGGGACTCTGCGATCGTGAACAGCGTCCCCCCACCAGATCCACGAGCCCACTTTACCGGATGAGGGTCGAAGAAGACATGGTTCACCTGACGCGTGCGGGTTCGAGACCGACCGATGTCTCCACGTTTATCCTTCCGGCGCGCCAGGTCAGGACGGCGCTGAGCAGGATCACCCACAGCATGAAGAGCAGGAACGCCATTATGTTCTCCGCGAGAAAGAACATGGCGTTGACCAGGAGCGCTGGGGCCGTCACAGCGCCCATCCAGCCGATCCACACAGGAAGGACCCGCGTCCTCAGCGTTAATGTGAAGACGGCAACCGCCAGCACCGCGTAAGGGAACATGCTGAGGTTGAAGGATGCGCCGTTCATGAGTTCCAGGGAGCGGTAGAGCTGTGTCCCTTCTTCCATGTTGTTCACCGCGAGTACCGGCGCGATGCTCGCGAACTTGATGGTGATGCCCATCAGGCCAGCTCCGAAGGCCGTCGCCGAGAGCCAGCCATCCTCGCCTTCCGCAGCGCGCAAGACGCTAAAGAGGTAGCCGAGGAACGGGACGAAGAGGATCATCCCTGCCAGCTCCATCGCAAGCCCCGTTGTCTCGTTCCCCGACTCGTAGAGGGAGTTCCCGACCAGGATAAGCACCACGTAAAGGATGCCGCATACAGCGCCTAACCGGGGCAAGATCCGCCTTTCCATCATCGTCCACCTTTCTTCGCTTCGGTCGTCTCGCTTCAAGATAAGAGAACTCGACGATCGAGTCGTCATCCCGGATCACGATTTCCAGCGTAGTCCTGAATGATGACTCCCGGTGGATTGAATCATCCTCCATAATGATGCGGCGGGAAAGGGTGATGGATAGATTGCGAGACATGAGCACGAAGACTCGCCAGCGCGTGAGGGCGTGGACCGGCCAGCTCGTCGTAGTCGCGCTGGCCGGCCTTTCGCTAATCGACATCTGGGTGGTGTCCCTGTCCGACGTAACGACCGGTCTGCGTCTGATAAACACCATTATCCTCTTTGCGATCTGCCTGGCCCTCGTCTGGCGCCGGCGGGCGCCGGTGGCAGTGCTGTTCGCCGTCATGGTCCTGGTCGGCATCCAGGCCATGTTCTTCAGCCCCCCTGTCCATAACCCAGGCGAACAGCCTACCCTGGAGAGCTTCCTCGCCCTGCTCCTGGGCTTCTACTCGGTAGCCGCTTACGCTGAAGAGCGCCGAGCCATCCTGGGCGCGGCCATCGTCGGCGCCTCGATACTGGCGATCGACATACCTCGTCTCATTGCAGGCACGAATCCCGGCGACATCATCCCGGCCTGGCTGTTTTATGCGACGGTCTGGTCTATTGGCAGGACACTCCGCCAGCGCCAACTGCAAGCGGCTCGGCTCCAGGATCTGGCCGCCCAGCTCGAGCTGGAGCGCGAAGAGAGAGCGCAAACCGCCGTCGCCGAGGAACGGTCCAGGATCTCACGCGAGCTTCACGATGTGGTGGCGCACAGCGTGAGCGTGATGGTCGTGCAGGCGCAGGCGGCCCAGCGTCTGCTCCAGGGTGAGCAACAGGAAGCCCGGCAGGCACTCACCTCGATTGAGACGACCGGACGCCAGGCGCTCACGGAGCTGCGCCGGCTGCTCGGCATCCTGCGGCGCACCGATGCGGAGCTTGCTCTTGCCCCGCAGCCCAGCCTCAAGCACCTGGACGCCCTGGTCGAGCAGACACGCGAGGCCGGTTTGCCCATCGAACTGAGCGTCGAAGGGGATGTCGGATCCCTGCCGCCCGGTGTGGACCTCTCCGCCTACAGGATAGTTCAGGAGGCGCTCACCAACGCCCTCAAGCACGCCGGCCCGGCCCGCGCCAGGGTGGAGATCCACTACAGTGATGCCGAGGTCGAGCTGGAGGTATCCGACGACGGTCCCGGAACCGGCGGGGGTGAGGGTACGGGACATGGCCTGGTCGGGATGCGCGAGCGCGTCGCCCTCTACGGCGGCGTCCTCGAAAGTGGCAAACGCACCGGCGGCGGCTACCTGGTCCGGGCCAGGCTCCCTCTCGACCCTGACCGGCTATGACCGTCCGCGTCGTCATAGCCGACGACCAGGAGTTGGTGCGGACCGGCTTCCGGGCGATCCTGGGTTCCGAACCCGACATCGAGGTTGTCGGCGAGGCACGCGACGGTCGAGAAGCTATAGAAGCCGCTGGACAACTCGAGGCTGACGTCGTGCTCATGGACATCCGCATGCCGGTCCTCGACGGGCTCGCGGCGACCCGCAGCATCGTGACAGGACCCGACAGCAAGCCCCGCGTCCTGATTCTCACCACCTTCGACCTTGACGAGTACGTCTACGAGGCGCTCCGCTCCGGCGCGAGCGGCTTCATGCTCAAGGACAACCCCGCCGACCAGTTGGTGACGGCTATCCACGTTGTCGCGAAAGGTGAGGCCCTGCTCGCCCCATCCGTCACCCGTCGGCTGATCTCCGAGTTCGCGCATCGCCAGCAGCCGACCACAAGGCCGGAACGCCTCGAGTTCCTGACCGATCGCGAATCCGAGGTGCTCAAGCTCGTGGCACGCGGGTTGTCAAACGCCGAGATCTCCGAAGAGCTCTACGTGGCCGAGACAACGGTCCGAACACACGTAGGTCACATCCTGACGAAGCTCGGCCTGCGGGACAGGGTTCAGGCGGTCGTACTGGCCTACGAGACCGGCCTTATCCAGCCGCGCACGTCGTAGTCATTACGTTAGTCGCTTCTAACCTACTTCTCGTTCGATACAACGGTTCCCGGCAGCAGTCCAGGTGCCGGGTGGTTTCTCCGCTAGCATACTCTCTCCCCCCGCACCCGAGCCCTGTGATACCTGGCCGTTCTTCCGGGTGGCGGCGCCCCTGCGGTGCGGTACAAATAGCGGATGAAGATCTTCGAGAACCTCTCGGCTAGTTCGCGGCTCGAGGACGCGGAGCTCGACGCCTACTCGCGGGCGGTGCGGGACGTAACGGAGAGACTGGAGCCGGCCGTGATCTCGGTCGGCCTACCCGACGGACGCGGCGGCGGGAGCGGGGTGATAGTCGGCATCGAAGGCGACTCGGCCACCGCCATAACCAACAGCCACGTCGTGCGCGGCCTGCGTAGCCGCAGGGCAGGCAATCCCGGCGGAGATATACACGTCACACTCTCGGACGGATCATCCGTACCGGCAGAGGTGCTCGGCGACGATCCGCCGAGCGATCTCGCCGTCGTCCGGTTCGACACCGATGAGGAGCCGACGGTAGCCGCGCTGGGCGACGCGGGGGATCTCGTAGTCGGACAGCTCGTCGTCGCGATCGGAAACCCTCTTGGCTTCCAGCGGAGTGTCACGGCGGGGGTTGTCAGCGCCCTCGGACGTTCTATAAGGGGTGAGAGCGGACGGCTTATAGAGAACGTGATCCAGACCGACGCCGCGATCAACCCAGGCAACTCTGGCGGCCCGCTGGCCGACGCCTCGGCGAGGGTCGTAGGCATCAACACGGCCATCATCGGCGGCGCTCAGGGTATAGGCTTTGCCGTCCCTGTCTCCGGTACGTTCCGCCGCGTGGTCTTCACGCTCGTAACTGAAGGGCGGGTGCGCCGCGCCTACCTCGGGGTGGTGGTCGAGAGCCGCCAGCCGCGCGGCGAGTTCGAAGGCGGCGCCGGCGTGAGGAACATAGCCCCGAACAGCCCGGCCGAGCGGGCCGGCGTGAAACCGGGAGACGTCATCGTCGGCCTGAAAGGGGAGCCCGTCCATTCCAACGACGATCTCCTCAACTTGCTCGACGCCTCATCCATCGACCAGGATGCCACGCTACGCGTGCTGCGGGGCAACAAGGAGTTGTCGCTCACCGTGCGGCCCCGAGAACAGCCGGCAGAGTAAGGCTACAGGTTTCAGGCATCAGGCCTCAGGGGCCGGTTGCGGGAGCCAGAGAAGCCGACGGCGCAGCCTTTAACCTGTAGCCTGTAACCTGATGCCTATTTCCGACCGGAGGGAGCGACAATGCCCGACGTGACTTTCGTGGTGAGCGACTTCGTGGACGCTGAGGAGTCAGAGAACCTTGAGCGGGCCCTTACGCGCCTGGAGTTTGTGGACCTTGCGAACGTTGACTCGGAGAGGGGGCTCGTCGCGGTCTCCTACGAGGGTGGGGAGGCTGAGCTCCGGAGGATCGAGAGCACCATAGAGGAGGCAGGCCTCAGGGCCGAGCCTTCCCCCGGTGCCGACCCTGACGTGGGCTGATCCATGCCCGAATCATCCGTCTCTGTGCCAGAAGCGGCCCGCTTTCTAAACATTTCCGAAGAGGAAGCGCAAGGGCTCTCCGACGCCGGTGGCAACGTCCCCCTGGAGACCGTAAGGAGCCTGGCCGGAGCGGCGACCATCGCAAGGGAGCTGGCCGCCGCCCGCGAGGAGGTCGGAAGATTGTCGGGCCAACTAAGGGAGGTTCGCGCTTCCAATGTACGGCTCCAGAAAGAGCTAAGAGGCTCGGTCGAGGAGCGCAGGCGCCTGACGGAAGAGGTGCTGGAGCTGCGGGCCGCGGCCGAGGAGAGGCTTATGCTCATGGAGCGCATCGAACACATAGCCCATGTAGAGCAGGAACTGGAGGAGATCTCCTCCGAGCTCGGGCGCCTCAGAAACAGGAGGCTCCTTGGTAGGCTCCTGAACCGCTAGAGAGGCGTCCTACCCTGTCTCGTCGGTGCTCGATCTTCGTGCCCACAGCCATGCCACGAGCATAAAGATGCCGGCTGCGGCGATGCCGATGATCCACTCGATGCTCTCGTAATGCTCCAGATAGGGGTGGGTTAGTTTGTCGGCGAAGATCATCTCCACTGCCAGGTAGATGAGCAGACCGGCGCCCAGGTAGACGAGGAAAGGGAAACGGGTCAGAAGAGACGTCAGCAACGCCGCCCCGAAGATCACCAGCGGTATCGTTGTCGCCAGCCCGATGACGAGTAGCGAGATGTCGACCTCGCCCCCGATCTTGGCAGCCTGGACCAGCGCGATCACGTTGTCCAGCGACATCACCGCGTCGGCCACGATTATG
>JBPCIR010000044.1:0-8025 GCA_051006095.1 Rubrobacter sp.
GTCAAGCGCGGTTACCTAGGCATCCTGAGCCAGCCGGTGCGCCTCCCCGACGGTCAGAGTCTCGGTCTCACGCAGAGGGGCGGGCTGCTTGTCGTCGGCGTCGAGGATGGTAGCCCCGCGGGCCGAGGAGGCCTCATAGTGGGCGACATCCTTGCGACGCTGGACGGACAGCCGGTCGAGGACACCGACGACCTGCTCGTGCTGCTTGCCGGCGATAGGGTCGGTAGTCCCGTACCCGTCAAGCTCGTGCGCGGCGGCGAGCTTACGGAGGTCGAGATCACCGTGGGCGAGCGCGGTTAGGAGTTCGGGAGATGGCCGAAGTATCAGGAGAATCCTCAGCCGCCCTGGCTGGCGTCACGATGATAGAGGATGCGCAGAGGAGCGTCGTACAGGTACGCAGTAAGGGCCGGGGCATCGGTGCAGGTGTGATCTGGCCCGGCGACGGCCTCGTCCTGACGAACCATCACGTAATCTCTGGACGACGCAGGAGAAGCAACGTCAGGGTGGCCCTCCACGACGGCAGGACGCTCGACGCTGACGTAGTAAAGAGCGATAGGAGCCTGGACCTCGCACTGCTCACGTTGGAGGGCGACCACGAGAACCTGCCTTCGGCTCCAATCGGGGACTCTGACGCCCTGCGCGTCGGCGAGCTGGTCTATGCTATCGGGCATCCCTGGGGCAGTGTCGGGGCCGTGAGTGCCGGCATCGTTGGCGGTGTTGGCCAGCTTCGCGGGCCAGACCGGGGTTCCTCCACGCGCTACGTGAGATCTGACGTCGCCCTCGCGCCGGGAAACTCGGGCGGAGCACTCCTGAACGCCAGGGGTGAGGTCGTCGCCATCAACGCGATGATATTCGGCAGTATGGCGCTCTCTATCCCGAGCAACGCGGCGGAAGCCTGGATCGCCGGAGAACGCCGCCCGAGGCTCGGGATCGGTGTCCTGCCCGTCGAGGTGCCCGTATCTCTGCAGCGGGAAGCCGGCACTGCCGGACTCGTGATCGCCGGCGTCGAGACCGGTGGTGCCGCCGACAGGGCCGGCCTGCTGGTCGGCGACGTCTTGCTCGCCGTCGCCGGAGAACCGCTCGGGGAGGCAGGGACGCTGTTGGAGGTCCTGGCGCGGGCCGATGATTCCGTCCCCTTGCGCGTTATGCGCGGCGGTAAAATCAGAGTTATGGAAGTGCGCCTGAAAGAGTCGGGACGAGCCGCATGACACCTACGCGGGTGTTCGTCGTAGCCCCAACGCCCACCATGCGGGCTGGGCTGCGTTCGATGCTCGCGGCTGTCGAGACCGCCGACTTGCTGGTCGTCGGTGAGGCCGGTCTGTCCGCCGGACCCGTCCCCCCGCTCTCCGGAGCCGATGTGGTGCTCGTCGCCGACGAAGAGTTGCTCGAGGAGACCGCGCTCTCCGTCTCCGAAGACGGCACGCAGTCGCTACTCTTACTCTCGGAGGATGAAGGCGAGGCGTCGAGGTTGCGCACCCTGTCTCTGAGAGGTTGGGGTGTCGTGCCACCTGACGCACCGTCGGAGGAGCTGGGGGCCGCCGTCGCCGCGGTGGCCCATGGCCTGACCGTGCTCCCGAAAAGCCTGGCCGAACGGTTGCTCGACGAGCCTTCGACGGCAGTCGAAGAGCTCGCTGAGCCGCTGACCGCCCGTGAGAGTGAGGTACTCGATCTTCTCGGGCACGGATTGTCAAACAAGATGATCGCGCGCGAACTCCACATCAGCGAACATACGGTCAAGTTCCATATCTCCTCGCTCTACTCCAAGCTCGCGGTGAGCAACCGCGCCGAAGCTGTCAGCCAGGGCGCCAGGCACGGTCTGATCTCGCTGTAAATTAGCACTTCAGCACTTCAGCATTTCAGCATTTTGTTTTCGCTCTTGGGCGGATGCGCGATTCGCTGTAGGTCCTGCTGCGATATGCTTTGAGCGGTACATCGCCAACGCGTACCCATTACTCCGGGTATAGAATGGGGTCGACCACGCGGGGTGACGGAAGGCGGGGCAACCTCGGACTCCCCTATGAAAACGGCGATCCTACCCATCCTGGCCTTCTTTTGTCTCCTGGTTGGGTGCGAGGAAGACCGGGATACCGGTGAGTCGCAGTCTGTAGGCGGGGGTACACAGGGTGAACCCATTGTCCGCCAGGAGCCTACACGGGTAATCGTCACCAGCGATGATGACTCGCTCCCCGACGGATGCCACCCACGGCAGGTGGCCGGGCTCGTTATCTCCTTCGTCGATGCTTTCAACAGCGGGGATCAGGCGAGTTTGTCCCGCATCTTCTTCGTGTCCGAGGGCCCTAGTCCCCCTGATTTTGCGGAGCGGGGCTACGAGCCGTGGTCCTGGTATACCGTAGGCGAGGTCGAGACAGGAGGCAGGTTAGAGAGCAGCTTCGTTACCTACGATCAAGGCGAGCTGCTCAGATACTTCGCCAGAAGACACAGAAAGGGAGAACAACTGAGGCTGCTGAAGATCAGCCTGACGCAGACGGGACTGCTGGGTAAAGATGATAACGCGGGCTTCGTCTACGTCCTCAATCGTACCGCCAGAGACCTCGAACCCGGCCTCGGTGGACTGGCGCGCATAGCCTCGGGCCAGGGGGCTATCAACTGCACGAACCGCCGTATCTTCGCCTGGCGTATGGACATGAAAGCCGAAGAGCGCCGTACGTCCCGCGAAGCCGCCAACTGGCTCTGTACCGACCCACCCGGTTGGAAGCCGGGTAAGGCCGTCGTCGCCTGTACATGAAGGGGCAGATTTCAGGCTACAGGCATCTACAGTGCCGAGCGTAAGGCTCAAGCCTTACGGACGAGCCGCCATCAGCTTCTCAACCCTCAGCGAACAAGAAGCTGACTGGCTGAACCGCTATACAGCGGGTTGAACCCTTCCTCAACCCACTGTATAGCATCCTTTCGTGTGGCCGGGTAGGATCAGGTGCAGGTCTCCGAACTCATGCCAGAGATAGCCTTCCTTCAAGGCCTCGGAGTAGGCGACCTCCAGATGTTCCGTGCTCGAGGTGGCAAGGGGGCACGCCGACCCACGTCCGGCGAGTGCCTCCAGCATCGACAGATGGGTCGAGCGTGGTTCGTGCAATCCTGTCAGCATCGCGTCAACGGACCGTACGCCGCGCTCCGGCGTTATGAAGAGGTCGGTCCAGCCCTCGCCAGGGTGGGTCAGGCCGTCCCTTTCCGTGACCGTCTCGAGCGCGCGCACGACAGTAGTCCCGACGGCAATTACCCTGCGCCCCGCCGTGCGTGCCGCGTTGATCGCGTCCGCGGTCTCGGGAGGGACACGGTAGAACTCCTCATAGGGCGGCTCGTCGTCTTCGAGGCTGGCGACGCCCGTGTGCAGTATTAGTGGTACGATCCTGATCCCATTAGCGACGAGGCGAGTGATCAACTCCGGTGTGAAAGCCCTTCCTGCCGAAGGCATCTCGGCGCTTCCCACCTCCGTGGCGTAGACCGTCTGATAGTAGCTCGCCGGCCAACTCTCCCTGACGTAACCGTATTTGATGGGTGACCCGTACCGGTCGAGATATACGTTAAAGTTCATAGGTAGGTTCAAGGTTGAGATCCAGAGCCGATTCTGTACCTCTCTCTGCTGCCGCTTCTCCGCTAGATAAGGAGTTTGCAGGACGACTCGGCCGCCTTCCGGGAGCGTCAGGATCTCTCCTGACTCACCGTCGAGTACAGGTTCATCGCCGGAGGATGATCTCAGCTCGACGACCCACAGGTCCGCCGGCAGGTGGGTCGAGAGGTGCACGGTGATGGTCGTGCCGTCACCGCGCTCGGCGGGGAGCGCGGCGTTCATGGTCCCGCTGGTGTTGACGACGAGGGTATCGCCGGCTCTGAGGAATTCGGGGAGGTCGCCGAACCTGGAATGGACGACGCTGTCGTCGTCAAGGTAAGAGACCATCAGGCGTACTTCGTCGCGGCGCAGTCCTCGCGCCTCAGGCGGTTCGCCGGCCTCCAGTTCTTGAGGCAGCTCGAAGTGGAGTGGGGATCTCACCTCGGGATAGTCCGCGAAAGTGTCTGTGGGTTCCAATGCTGCTGTAATCGTGTTGGACAATCTGGCCCTCTCCTTCTAGGAGTCCGCGGCGGTTGTGCCTACCCTCGCGGCCAGCGTGCGGGCCTCGTAGCGCCCGCTCGGCAGGTCGCCTGTCAGGAGCTCGAGGAAGCCAGGCACACTCTCTTCGGGGAGTGGTCGATCGCTGATATCCTCGTCGGGGAAGGCTTCCTGGTGCATCCTGGTACGCATGTCGCCGGGATCTACGCGGTAGACCCTCAGCTCCGGGTTCTCGGCCGCGAGAATGTTGGAGAGCTGCTCCAGTGCGGCCTTGCTCGACCCGTATCCGCCCCAGCCTTCGTACGGCTCGATCGCGGCGTCGCTCGTGACGTTGATAATGCGCGCCTGCGGTTTCAGTTCGGTCCTGAGATCCTGGATGAGCGCGAGGGGTGAGATCACGTTCGCACGATAGACCTCTTCCAGCACGTCGAGCGGATAGTCGAGCAGGTCCGGTTGGGGGCTCGGGCCGAGGATGCTCGCGTTGTTGACGAGCGCGTCCACGCCGCCGGCCTCGTGCGCCGCCTCCGAGATCGCAGCCCGATGCCCTCTGTCGGCAACATCCCCCGGTATGGCGGTGACGTGCGTGCGCCTGGCTAGCTCCGCTCGTGCGCTCTCGAGGGCTTCCTCACCGCGGGCGTCGATGATCAGGGCCCAGCCATCCTCGGCCAGCCTGCGGGCGAGCGCCAGGCCGAGGCCGCGGGACGCGCCCGTGATGATCGCCGTGCGATCCAATGATTCTCCGGTCATCTCGTATGCCTCCTGGTCTTGTTTGAATACAATGTATCGCCGTGGCCGGCGCCAGGAAACGTCAGGAGGGACGGTTTTCGGTCTGTACTTTGGTACAGGTCAGGGGGCGTCTACGAGACCGCGGCGGACGGCTATTCTGGCCGCCTCGGTACGGTTCTGGGCTTCGAGCTTGGCGAGGATGGAGCCGACGTGGACCTTGACCGTCCGTTCCGAGATATAGAGCCGACCTGCGATCTCGGAGTTTTTCAGGCCGCTTGCGACGAGCCCGAGTACCTCGAGTTCCCTGGACGTAAGGCGGCGGTTCGAAGGGAGGTTTTCCTCACCATCTATACGCTCCAGCAGCCGGTCCGCGACCGCAGACTCGAGGAGGGAGCCTCCGGCCTGTACGGTGCGTATGGCGCCGAAGATCTCCTTTCGGGAAGCGCCCTTGAGCAGGTAGCCGCGGGCTCCCGCGCGCAGAGAGCCGAGAATCCTCTCGTCCGTGTCGTAGGCCGTAAAGACGACGGCGCGTGCGCGGGAGCCCGCATCGCGGAGCCCCTCTAGGGCCTCGACGCCGTCGGTCCCCGGCATTTCTAGATCCAGCAGTATCACGTCGGGGTCCAGTCTCTCTGCGAGCTTGACCACTTCGTCCCCGTCAGCCGCTTCGCCCACGACCTCGAAGTCAGGCTGGGTACCTAGCACGGCGACGAGACCCTCGCGCAGCATCGGGTGGTCGTCTGCGACGAGGAGCCTGACCTTATCCACCCTGGAGTCCTTCGAGCGGCACGGTAACCTCGACGCGCGTACCCTCGCCAGTGCTACTCTCCATCGTCAGGGAGCCGCCGAGCATCTCCACCCTTTCCCTCATACCGACGATGCCGTGCCGATCATCCGCGCCGCGAGAAGGGTCGAAGCCGTGGCCGTCGTCCCTGACGACGAGTCGCACCGCCCCCGGTGTGGCCACGAGACGGACCGTCACACGGCTTGCGCGTGCGTGGCTGGCGACATTGGTGAGGGCCTCCTGGCAGACGCGGTAGAGGGCGACCTCGACCCGCGGTGGGAGTGGGCGGCTGCCGTTCACGGTTCCGAGCCTCGTGGCCACGCCGGTCTCCGCTTCCCAGCGGTCGACGAGGGTCTTCAGCGCTTCTGGCAGCGAGCGTCCTTCGAGTGGGGCGGCACGGAGGTCGAGGACCGAGCGACGAGCCTCATCGAGGTTGGCACGGGTGAGCGAGAGGGCGCGGCGCAGAGGTTCGCGGGCGCGCTCCGCGTCGGACTCGTGATCGAGGAGGGCTTCCGCGGACTCGAGCTGGAGGCCCGTGGCGGTAAGCCCCTGGGCGAGGGTGTCGTGGATCTCACGCGCCAGGCGGTTGCGCTCCTCGACGGCGCCGAGCCTTGCGCTGCGGTCGAAGAGTCTGGCCCGCTCGACGGCGATAGCGAGCAGGTCGCCTATGGTGGAGAGTAGCTGCAGGTCTTCGGGCGAGAGGCCCCGCCACTGGGGGCTCGCGACGTTCATAACGCCGAGCTTCTTCTCCCCGGCGTAGAGGGGTATGCTGGCATGGTAGCGCAGGCCCCCCGTGCCGTCGACCAGGCCTTTGAGACGGCTGCACGTCAGGACGTTGACGTTGGCAGCGCCTTCCAGATCGCCCTTCTTGTAAGTGTCCAGGCAATAGCAGTAGCCTGAGCCATTCATACGGCGCGGGTCGTCCGCGAGGGCGGGAGGGAGGTTGCGGGCTGCGGCGAGGTAGGGTTCAGGGGAAGAATCGTCCATGAGCCAGATCCAGGCCGTACGCAAGCCAAGTAGCTCGGCCACCTGCGACAGCGTGAACCCTAGCGCCTCGCCAAGCTCGACGGAGCGGTTGAGCTCGCGGGCGATCTCGTTTAGCACCGAGAGCTCGTGATTGCGCCGCTGCAGGTCTTTGGTCTCTCGCACCTCAGAAGCATCTGGCATCAGCCACACCTCCTCTCGCAAGAGTTTAGCAGCGGGATACGACAGCAGGGCTGGAAACTAGCCGTTCGGGTGATGCGTGGGCCCAATGCCGAATGTAGAGTGGATCGAACGTCTTTAACGGGAGGTCTTCGGTGACAGTCAGGAGTACCAGGGTCAGCATAGTCAGTCAGCTTTTCGATGGCTGACCTGCTACGTTCTGCGGGGATGGCGTGAGAGACCTCAGGGAGCCTGAGGGTCTACGGGCCCGCCTGTTGCGTCCACAGGTACTGCGCGATCCCTCCGAGGAGCATCGTACTTCGACCTGGCTCGAGCTATTCTTCGACCTCTGCTTCGTCGTGGCCGTCGCTGCGCTTGCCAGAGGTTTGCACCACGACCCGACGTTCGACGGCGCTTTGCACTTCGCCGCCTTTTTCGTACCCGTATGGTGGGCGTGGATGGGCTTCACGTGGTACGCAACAGCCTTCGACAACGACGATGTTGTTTACCGGGCGACGTTGCTCGGGGCGATGCTGTGCATACTCTGGCTGGCCGCGTCCATCAGCGGTCTCTACAAGGGAGAGACGCTCAGCTTCGTGCTCGCCTACGTGGCGATGAAGTCGTTACTCGTGGGACTCTACGCCAGGGCCTGGCGCGACGCGACGAACGTTCGTGTCTTCGCTGGCCTGTACGCGGTGGGGAACGCGGTCGGGGCGATGATCTGGCTCTCTTCGTTGCTCGTGCCCGCCCCAGGAAGGTACGGTATCTGGGCGCTGGCGCTCCTCGTAGAGCTCGTTACGCCCATGCTTGCGGTGCGCGCGAGCTTCCGGGACACGGCCTACGCGCCAAGGGTCTTCCACCCTGAACACATCCCCGAGCGTTACGGGTTGTTCACCCTGATCGTGCTCGGCGAGTCGGTTCTCGCCGTGGCCGCGGGGACGGCAGGGACAGGATGGTATCCCGTCGTCGTTGCGACCGGGGTCTTCGGATTCGTGATCGCCGCCTGCATCTGGTGGCTCTACTTCGATTACGTCGGGTCTTCGGGACTCCAGATCAGCCCACGCGCCTCGTTTTTCTGGGGCTACGGGCACCTCCCGATCTACGCCGGCATCGCCGCCTCTGGCGTGGGCATCTTACTCGCCATCGAGGGGGCCGCGGAAACGACGGCGCATGGAGACCGCGGCGCCCGGGTGGTCCTGGGCGGCGGCCTGGCGGTTTATCTGCTGGCCGTAAGCTTTATCCACTGGGTGAACCGGGGTTCGCTGGACGACCGCGCGCTCTTCGCGCGGCTCGCAACTGCTGCACTCCTGAT
>JBPCIR010000045.1:0-20604 GCA_051006095.1 Rubrobacter sp.
TGGCGCGAGGAGTTCGTGAAGCTGTGAGCGGGCGCACGCGCAAGGTGGAGTCGCAGCTGAAGGAGATCACCGGCGAGGAGGTAGCCTCGCTCTCGGACCCGCGCATCCAGGGCCTCGTTACGGTTACGGGCGTCAGGGTGAGCGCTGACCTCGCCCACGCAACGGTGTTCTACAGCGTGCTCGCCGGCGAGGACGAGCTGGCGGCGAACGAGGGCCTGCAGAGCGCCGCAGGCCGCATCCAGGCCGCTGTAGGTGCGCAGACGCGCCTCAAGCGCACGCCCAAACTGCACTTCGAGCCCGACCCTGTCGTCGATCGCGCGACGAGGATAGAGGCCGCTCTCAGGGAGGTAAGGACAGATGACGACGCGCACGAAGAATAATACGCTCGCGGAGATAGCGGAGTTCTCGAAGACTCTGGATAGGGTCGCGGTCACGACGCATGTCGGGGCTGACGGCGACGCAATCGGCGCCTCGGCCGCGCTCGTGCGCCTGATGCACCGGCTTGGGGCTGAGGCCGTGTTCTGCCACGCGGAGGCCGTGCCCGAGTATCTGGAGTGGCTCCTGCCCGAGGCGGCCCTGCGCGAGCTGCCGCCGGATCACGACCTCCTCGTCGCCGACACATCCCGCGCAGACCGAACCGGGGTACCTGTACCCGAAGCGGGGGCCCGCCTCAACGTCGACCACCACGAGGACAACCCCCTCTACGCCGAGTACAACCTGGTGAGTCCGAGGGCCGCTGCGACGGCTGAGATCATCGCCGACCTCTACGCCGAGCTCGACGTACCAATCGACAGGCCCGCCGCAGAGGCCCTCTACGTTGGCATAAGGACAGACACAGGCGGCTTCAACTTCCGCAACATCTCCCCTCGGGCCCACGAGCTCGTCGCCGACCTCCTTAGGGCCGGCGTCATACCAGCCGAGGTCAACGAGCGCATCAACCGCAGGGGCAGCATCGAGCAGCTCAGGATCGTCGGCGTCTCGCTCGCGAACGCCGTGCGTTACGGGGACGCCCTGATCTCCACCGTCGAGACAGCAGACTACGAGCGGACCGGCGCAACGGAGCTCGACTCGAAGGAGTCGATCGACCAGCTCCGCACCGTCGCCGGTGTCGACGTCGTGGCCCACCTGCGCGAAGTGCCGCAGGGCACGAAAGGTTCCCTGCGTTCCGAGACGGTCGACGTCGGAGAGATAGCGCGCCGCTTCGGCGGAGGCGGCCACAGACTCGCCGCCGGATACACAACGCCGCGCCGGCCGAACGAGGCCAGGGAGGAGCTTCTCGGGATGCTGGAGGGCGTCCTCGACCTCGGGGGCGGGCGATAACGAAACCGGCTCTGTCGGGTGGCCTTCTGCTTGACAAGCCGCTGGGCATAACGAGTGCCAGGGCGGTCTCCGGAGTAAAGCGCCTACTGCCGAAGAAGACCAGGATCGGTCACACCGGAACCCTCGACCCACTGGCCTCGGGTCTCCTCGTTCTCCTCATCGGGCGCGCGACCCGTCTGTCGCGCTACGTGACGAACCTGGACAAGGCATACACGGCGACCGCCCGTTTCGGCGCCGTCTCCCACACCCTCGACGCTGAAGGCGAGATCACCGACCTCGACGCCCCTCTGCCTTCTGAAGCCGCCATCCGTGAGGCTCTCCCCACTTTCACGGGAGATCTCCTCCAGGTTCCACCGATGACCTCAGCCCTCAAACGCGAGGGCGTACGCCTCTACGACCTGCACCGCCGCGGCATCAGCGTCGAACGAGAGGCCCGTCCCGTCACGGTGCAAAGTCTCGGCCTCGCCGGCCACGACCCCGCCGAACAGAAGGCAACGTTCGAGATCTCCTGCAGCAGCGGCACCTACGTAAGAACCCTCATAAGCGACCTGGCCACCTCCCTGGGCTCAGGCGCCTACCTCACCGCCCTGCGCCGCACGAGCGTCGGACACCACACCGTCAAAGATGCCCTTCCCCCCCAAGATCTCACCTCCGAAACCCTACGTAACCACATAATACCGTCGCTGGAGGTGGTGGCCCATTTGCCTGAGGTGGACGTTCCTGTGGAGGTAGGCCATGGTCTGGTCTGTCACGGCGGGCGCATAGCGAGTTCGCGGGTCGACGGCAGTTACAGGGTGATGTGTGGGGACGAGTTGTTGGCTGTATACAGGGACGACGAGGATGGTGGGCGGGCCGAGGTGGTGCTATGCGCGGAGTAGTCGTGGCCCTTGGGAACTTCGACGGGGTGCACCTCGGTCACCAGGAGGTCTTGCGGCGGGCTGTCCAGGAAGGGCACCGAAGGAGCATGAAGGTCGTTGCGGCCACCTTCCATCCCCATCCAAGGGCTATATTGGGGGCTGGTGATCCGCCGAAGTTACTCACACCCGTACAGTTGCGGAGTGAGATGTTACTCGGTCTTGGGGCGGATGAGGTGTGGGTGATCCCATTCGACACCGGGCTTTCAAAGAAGACTCCAGAGCAGTTCGTAAGGGACGTGCTTGTTGGGGAGGGTGATGCCGGGGTGGTAGTGGTCGGTGAGAACTTTCGTTTCGGGTACAGGGCTGCCGGCGACTTCGAGGACCTCCTGCGGCTCATGCGGGAGGTGGGCGGGACGGCCGTCGCAGTTCGAGTACGCGGTGCTGGCATGGAGGGTGGGATCAGCTCCACCCGCATAAGGGCGTTGATCTCCGAGGGAGAAGTGACAGAAGCCGCCGGCTTCCTTGGACGACCCTACGTGCTCAGGGGTGAGGTTGTGGTCGGAGACAAGCGAGGCAGGACCATCGGCTTTCCCACGGCCAACGTGGTCCCAGACGCGGACGCGGTAGTTCCGGCCCGCGGGGTCTACGGTGGGTTCGTTCGCGTTGGCGAAGAACAGTATGGTGCATGTACGAACGTCGGAGTGGCTCCCACCTTCGAGCGGGCCGAGAGCCGTGTGGAAGCCTATCTCCTCGACTTCGAGGGGGACCTCTACGGGCGCGTGGTTGACGTCAGCTTCGTGAGGCGCATAAGGGAAGAGCGTCGATTCTCGGGCCTCGACGAGCTAACAGGGCAGATCCGGCGCGACGTAGAGGAGGCAAAGCTTATCATCGATGGCGATGGACCTGGACGGAGAACGTGAGGAGCCGGCCGAGCCGTTGGGGCTTCTCGGGATGTTTTCGGCCCTCGCACAACGTACGATACTAAGTGATGCATGTGGTAGCATAAAGGGTCGAACAGGTTAAAGAATAGAGAAGTGAACAAAGAGGAGAAGGAAGAAGTTGGCTGTAATTGAGCAAAAAGAGGAGATCATTCGGGAGCACCGGACGCACGAGGGGGACACTGGGTCGCCTGAGGTGCAGGTCGCGGTGCTCACGCGGCGCATAGCGCACCTGACGGAGCACTTGCGCGAGCACAAGCACGACTACCATTCGCGGCGTGGACTGTTGAAGATGGTCGGCAGGCGCCGCAGGTTACTCAAGTATCTGCAGAAGAAGGACGTCGAGCGCTACCGGGCGCTCATCGCCAAGCTCGGCCTACGCCGGTAGTCCGGGTCACAAGAGAAGCAAGAGGAGAAAACTATATGCGTCTAGATATACCAGTAGGCGAGCGCTCGATCGTGCTCGAAACCGGGAAGCTGGCCAAGCAAGCCGGTGGAGCGGTGACGGCGAGGCTCGGCGACACCATGATACTTTCCACCGCTACGCGCTCGCAGGCGCCGCGGCCCGGAGCGACGTTCCTACCCTTGAGCGTGGACATCGAGGAGCGCATGTCCTCGGCGGGCAAGATCCCCGGCGGCTTTATCAAGCGCGAGGGGAGGCCCTCCGAGCGGGCGATCCTGACCTCGCGCCTTACGGACAGGCCTCTCAGGCCGCTGTTCCCGAAGAACTATCACTACGAGATACAGGTCGTGGGGACCGTTCTGGTCGCCGACCAGGACACCCCATATGACACCGTTAGCATGGTCGGGGCTTCTGCCGCGCTCGCCCTCTCTGACCTGCCCTTCGCCGGCCCGATCGGGGCCGTGCGCGTCGGGCGTTCGCTCGACGGCGAGTTTATCCTGAACCCAACATACGACCAGATCGCAGATAGCGACCTTGACCTCGTCGTTGCAGGCACAAAGGAAGCCATCACCATGGTAGAGGCAGGGGCTAACGAGGTGCCCGAGAATGTCATGGTCGAGGCCTTGCAGCTAGCCCAGGAGACCGTCAAGACCCAGGCTGAGGCGATCGAGGAGTGGGCCGGCGAGTACGGTAAAGAGAAGCAGCAGATAGAGGAGACGGAGGAGAATCCGTTCCTCGCCGACTTCCGCGAGCGGTATCTCGGGCGGATGAAAGATGGCATCGTCCAGACCGACCGCAGGGCCCGTCAGGACGTGCTCGAGGAGTTGCGTGAAGAGTTGATCGAGGGTCGTGAAGAAGAGGAGATACCCCTGATCACGGCCGCGCTTTCGACCGTAGAGAAGGAGGCTTTCCGCGAGCTCTACATCAAGGACCGCAAGCGCACTGACCTGCGCGGGCTAGACGAAATAAGGCCGACCTCCGCCGAGGTGCAGGCAATCCCGCGGGTACACGGCACGGGGCTATTCACCAGGGGCGAGACGCAGGTCTTGAGCTCCCTGGCCCTGGCCGACCTCGGTCTCGCCCAGAGGCTCGACACCATCGAGCCGCAGACGGGCAAGCGCTACATGCACCACTACAACTTCCCGCCTTACTCAACGGGCGAGACAGGCCGCCTCGGGAGCCCGCGTAGGCGTGAGATCGGGCACGGAGCACTGGCCGAGCGGGCCCTAGTTCCTGTCATTCCGTCCGAGGATGAGTTCCCCTATGCTCTACGCATAATATCTGAGGTACTGGAGTCGAACGGCTCCTCCTCGATGGCGAGCGTCTGCGGCTCGACGCTGGCGCTCATGGACGGCGGCGTGCCGATCAAAGCTCCCGTTGCCGGCGTGGCGATGGGGCTCGTCAAGGAGGGCGACGACTATGTCATCCTCAGTGACATACAGGGCCTCGAAGACCACATGGGCGACATGGACTTCAAGGTCGCTGGCACGGCCGACGGTATAACGGCGCTCCAGATGGACATGAAGATCACCGGTGTCTCTGCCCAGCTCTTGCAGGAGGCGCTGGAGCAGGCGAAAGCCGGGCGTCTTCAGATACTGGAGATCCTGCGCGGCGCCATTGCAGAGCCGAGGGCCGAGGTCTCCGACTACGCCCCGAGGGTCGAGGTCCTGAAGATCCCGAAGGACAAGATCGGGATGCTCATTGGGCCAGGTGGGAAGACCATCAACGCCCTTCAGGAGCAGTTCGGCGTGAACATCTCCGTCGAGGACGACGGGACGGTCTTCGTCGCCGGTGAAGGAAGCATCTCCAGGGACGCGGCCTCCGCGATAAACGGGATGATGAAGGACGTCGAGGCCGGTGAGATCTACACCGGCAAGGTCGTGAAGACCACCAACTTCGGGGCCTTCGTCGAGCTTACGCCTGGCCGCGACGGGCTCGTGCACATCTCGCGACTCGCGCCTGGAAGACAGCGGGTCGAGCGGGTCGAGGATGTCGTCAGCGAGGGCGACCGCATCAAGGTGCGTGTCCTTGAGATCGACAAGCAGAACCGCATCAGCCTCGAGAAGCTGGAGGGCTAGTGGCCGCTACGAACATAAGGCGGAAGGATCTTGCCGGAGGCCTCAGGGTCTTCACCGAGCCCCTGGAAGAGGCGACGAGCGTCGCTCTGGGGCTCTGGATCCGGGCCGGATCGCGCGATGAGAGGGACGAGGTCGCCGGTATCAGCCACCTTATGGAGCACATGCTCTTCAAGGGGACACCGGACATGGATGCCCTCGGCATCGCCCAGGCCTTCGAGGGCATCGGTGCCCAGGAGAACGCGGCGACCGGCGAGGAGTACACGCTGCTCTACGCCCGCTTTCTGCCCGAGCACCTCGGGCGCGCACTCGACATCATGAGCGACATGGTCCTCAGGCCGACGCTCGCTGACCTCGAGAGGGAGCGGGAGGTCATCGTCGAGGAGATCAAGATGTACGAAGACAGGCCAGACCAGCTGGCCGACGAGTACCTGTCTTCTTTGATCTTCCACGAGGACCCCCTCGGCCGCCCGATTATCGGGTCGGCCGAGACGGTCCGCGGGGTCGACCACGATACTCTCCAGGATTTCCACACTCGCACGTACACGGCCCCCAACGTCTTCGTCGTCGCCGCCGGCAAGCTCGACGCCGATGACGTCGAGCGGAAGGTCGAGGAGAAGCTCTCCGGACTGCCCGAAGGAGAACCGTTCGTGCGGGAGGCGAGGCCGACCCCGCCCGAGAGTCGCTTCTTCTTCAAGTTCAAGGAGACGGAGCAGTATCACGTCTCGATGGGCTCTCTTGGTATCCCCGCGAAGAGCGAGGACCGTTACGCGATGGCCGCGCTGAACAATGTCCTGGGCGGAGGCATGAGCAGCCGCCTGTTCCAGGAGGTGCGCGAGAAGCGCGGGCTCGCATACGCCGTGTTCTCCTACCACCAGGGATACTCGGACGCAGGCGCGATCAAGACCTATGTCGGCTCCACCACCGGCAACGTGGAGGAGGCGGTCAGGGTCATCGTCGAGCAACTCGAGAGGGCAATGGAGGAGGAGGTCAAGGACGAAGAGCTGGAGCGTACCAAGCAGCAACTCAAGAGCTCTACGCTCCTCGCCCTCGAGAGCACTTCGGCGAGGATGAATCGCGTCGGCCGCAGCGTCATAACCGGCGCTGAACTCTTGACGCCGGAGGAGATCTCCGCCCGCATCGAGGCCGTGACGCCGCAGGACATCGCACGCCTCGCCAGAGAGCACCTTGGAACTGAGAAGATGTACCTCTCCGCCGTCGGGCCGAAGGAGCTCGATCTGGGTAGGTACCTGAACGGAAGCTAGTCAGCACTTCAGCACTTCAGCACTTCAGCTTTTTCTTTTGCTGAAGCGCTGACAAGCCGCCCGCAGGGCGGCTTGCTGACTAGCTGACTGGCTTTCCGTCCGAAGGGAGGAAATGCAGTTAGACAACAAGACCTTGCAGGTCGTTCCCCTCGGTGGGTTGGGTGAGATCGGCAAGAATATGACGGCCGTGCGCCAGAGCAGTGGGATTGTTCTGGTCGATGCTGGTATGTCGTTCCCTGACGAGGAGATGCCTGGGATCGACCTTGTACTCCCTGACTTCACCTATCTGCGCGAACACGCGGACGAGCTGAAGGGCATAGTGCTCACGCACGGTCACGAGGACCACGTAGGCGCGTTGCCCTATCTCTTGCGCGAGTTCAATGTGCCGGTCTACGCCACCAAGCTCACCCTCGGGCTCGTGCGTAGCAAGCTGCAGGAGTTCGGGATCAAGAGGGGGGATCTGCGCGAGATAAAGGCGGGTGGTACCCAGAACCTCGGAGGTTTCGGTCTCGAGTTCATCAACGTCAACCACTCCATTCCCGACGCCGTGGCCGTGGCGATCCGCACCAACGCTGGCCTGATCGTCTTCTCCGGTGACTACAAGGTGGACCTGACGCCTATCGAGGGCGAACCCATAGATCTGGGGAGATTGGCCGAGCTGGGCGAGGAGGGAGTTCTCGCCTACTTCGGCGACTCGACCAACTCGGAGAGACCCGGCTACGTGCCCTCCGAGAAGACCGTCGCGACGACCTTCCAGGACGTCTTCGAGAAGGCGCAGGGCAGGATTATCGTCGCATCCTTCGCCTCCCACATTCACCGTGTCAGCCAGGTCGTCGAGGCGGCGAAGGAGCACAACCGGCTCGTCGGGGTGGCCGGGCGTTCCATGGTCCGCAACGTCCAGATCGCGCTGGAGCTCGGCTACCTTGATCTCCCATCCTCGATGCTCGTCGAGCAGAGGGACATCAATAAAGTTCCCGACTCGGACATCGCCGTTCTGATGACCGGCTCCCAGGGCGAGCCGCTCGCCGCCTTGAGCCGGGTGGCAAATGGCACCCACCGCACTATAGAGGCCGGCCCAGGCGACACCGTCGTGATAGCCGCCCACCCGATCCCCGGCAACGAGCGCGGCGTCTCGCGCACCATCAACAACCTGATGAAGCGTGGCGCTGAGGTCTACTACAGTCCCCTGCGCAACGTGCACGTCTCGGGTCACGCCGCCCAGGAGGAGCAGAAGCTGATACTCGCGCTCCTCAAGCCCAAATTCCTCGCGCCCGTGCACGGCGAGTTCAGGATGCTCAGGCATCACGCCAACACCGCGATTAGCCTCGGCATCCCCGAAGAGAACATCTTTATCCTGGAGAATGGCGCCTGCCTGGAGTTCGAGAACGGCCAGGCGCGCAGGGCCGAGAACGTCGCCGCCGGCATGTTCCTGGTTGACGCCGGTGCCATCGCCGAGAGCTCCGACGGCGTAATGCGCGAGCGCCAGCAGCTCTCGGAGGACGGCATGTTTATCGTCGTCGCCCGCATCAACGCCCAGAACGGCCAGCTGTTGGGACCCCCCGATGTCATCTCCCGCGGCTTCGTCAGCCCGCAAGACGCAAACGGTCTCGTCGACCAGTCCATAGAGGTGGTCAGCCAGACCCTGCAGCGAACCGCGAGCCAGCGCGTCACGGACTGGGGCGAGCTTAAGAAGGCCATCCGTCAAGACCTCTCCAGATTCCTCTCCGAGCGGACGGGTAAACGCCCGATCATCCTGCCGCTAATAGTTGAGGTTTAGATCTAACCCTGTACTACACCTTGCGGTTGACGGTGGACTAGAGGCTTATGGGCTAGACTTAGGGCGTGGCTAAGAGCAAGCGTGCGCCAAAGAAGGGTACGAAGAAGGGCTCCTCTGGCAGAGGTAAGACGAGGCGCAAGGGCGTCTCGCCCCTAACTCGGTTATGGGAGGGCCTTACCGAGGCTGTAACGAGGGAGGCTGTCGGGGTGTTCCTGCTCGCCCTCGGCCTGTTTTTCAGCGCTGCATTCGTGAGTGGACGCGGCGCTTTCCTTGGTGATGCGGGATCCTTTGTGACGGCCCAGATGCTCGGGAGGGTCGGCTTCGCGCTCGCCCCGCTCACGGCGGTTGCCGGTCTCCTCCTCTTGCTCGGCCGCCTGGGTGGCCGCCTCGTCGCCGGCACCGTTCTGTTGCTGCTCGCCGTTGCTGCCACCTTCGCTGCCACCCTGCCCCAGAGGCAGCTCTTTACGCCCAGACATTACCCTGATGCCGGGGGTATTCTAGGCAGTGGATTCTACGCGGGGGTGCAGTGGGCCGCCGGTGCCATCGGGGCCGCGCTTGCGATCGGGCTGCTTTTCGCCCTCGGCCTCTCCCTGCTCACCGGCGTGAGCTTCGCATCGGCCTTCGCCGCGCTCAAGACCGTTGGCGAGAAGGTCATTGGACTTGCCCGTGGGCTGCAGGAGAAGAGAGAGAAGCGGCCAGAACCGTCTCCGAAGCGCAGCCGCACGAGGGACAGCGCTGCCTCGGAGGCGCCTGCTGGGGTAAGAGAGGTAGAGAGCGCGCCGACCAGGGAGTTCGAGGTCGTCTTGCCCGAGCGTGGTCCTGCGCAGGAGACCTTCGGCGTGGAGAGGGAGCTCGCGCCAGGCGAGTACACACCGCCGCCTTTCTCCATGTTGAGCCTCGGGAGTGGGGATCCCGAGCACGATGCCGAGGGTACCAGCCAGAGGCTCACCCTGGCGCTCTCCGATCTCGGGGTCGAGGCCCACGTGGTGCGCGCCGTGGTCGGCCCTCGGGTTACGCGTTACGAGCTTCGCCTCGGGAGCGGGGTCAAGGTGGGTAAGGTCAGGAACCTGCAGCAGGACATCGCGTATGCCCTGGCCGCGACCGAGGTCAGGATACTCGCCCCGATCCCTGGCAAGAGCGCGGTTGGGGTCGAAGTGCCCAACACCAGGCCGGCGAAGGTGACGCTCGGAGACGTGTTCCAGGCCTACCCCGACGCAAACGACTGGACCCTTCCGGTCGGACTGGGCAAGGATATCTCGGGGCGGGCCGTGTTCTTCGACCTCTCCGAGATGCCGCACCTGCTCGTCGCGGGGACCACAGGCAGCGGCAAGAGCGTAATGCTCAACGGGCTGTTGACCTCGCTGTTGCTTACCACTGATCCGCGGCAGGTGAAGATGGTCCTCATAGACCCCAAGAGGGTGGAGCTCTCCCAGTTCGGGCGGGTGCCGCACCTCATTACGCCGGTCGTAACCGATGTGAAGAAGGCTGCAAACGCGCTGGCATGGGCCGTTGCCGAGATGGAGCGCCGTTACGAGGTGCTCGAGAAGATCGGGGTCAGGTCTGTCGAGGGATACAACGACAGGGCCGAGACCCAGATGCCCTACGTGGTCGTCGTCATAGACGAGCTCGCCGACCTCATGATGCAGGCCGGTGCCAAGGTAGAGGATGCGATCATCAGGCTCGCCCAGAAGGCGCGCGCGGTGGGCATCCACCTCGTGGTCGCCACCCAGAGACCCAGCGTGGACGTAATAACGGGCATGATCAAAGCGAACGTCCCTAGCCGCATCGCTTTCGCCGTCTCGAGCCAGGTGGACAGCCGGGTGATCCTGGACACCCCTGGCGCAGAGGCCCTGCTCGGGATGGGTGACATGCTCTACAAGCCCGTCTCGGCGGCAAGGCCGTCGCGCGTCCAGGGTGCCTTCATCGCAGAAGCGGAGGTCGGCAAGGTGGTCTCGGCCACGGTCGAGGCGGCCTCGGGGCGTGCGGAGGCGCGCTTTGTGGAGGAGGTGACGGCACCTAGAAACGTCAAGCAGGAGAACGACGAGCCAGACGACGACCTCCTTCCCGAGGCGGCGAGCTTCGTCGTCTCCACGCAGCAGGCCTCCGTCAGCGCGGTGCAGCGCCGATTCAGGGTGGGATACTCGCGGGCAGGCAGGATTATCGATGCGCTGGAGCGTAAGGGCGTCGTCGGCCCCTACGAGGGCTCCAAGAGCCGCGCCGTGGTTGCTTCTACGATGGACCTCGAGTCCATGTTCTCAGGTGAGGAGGGGAAGGCAGATCTGGCCGAGGGTTGGTAACTTTTATGGTAGGCTCTTAGGCGCGATGGAAGACGGGCGGCAAGAGCACAACCCGGCGCAAGGCGAAGAATCGAATGGTGAGGCCAAGATCGGCCGCATTCTGGAGCAGAAGCGGAAGGAGCGGGGTCTCTCCCTCGAGGACGTCGAGCAGGCGACCAAGATCCGCAAGCGCTACCTTACAGGCCTCGAGCGCGAGGACTACGCGGTGCTGCCCGACGCGGTCTACGTCAGGGGCTTCCTGAAGACCTACGCCAATTACCTCGGTCTCGACGGTGAAGACCTCTCACGCCAGCTCAAGAGCACGAGAAAGCCGCGGCGCGAGCGCGGGATCGACTACAACACCAATCCAGAGAGCGACTTCGAGGAGCCCTTGATCACACCCAGCGGCCTGACGGGGACGCCCAAGCGCAAGATCCCCACCTCGGCCATCGTTACCCTGATCGTCGCCCTTCTCGCCCTGGCCGCCGTTATCGGAACTCTCTACGTCGTCGGACGCGGGGTGCAGGCTTCGAAGGAGGGCAACCCGCCGTCGGAGGAGAGCCCGCCCCGCCAGGAGCAACAAGCGGTGGCCGACAGGGAGAAGGCCCCCGAAGCTGGGCCGACAAAGGAAGACGCCACCGATAGCGAACGAAACGCAGGCGATCGAGAGAGAGGCGCGGAGCAGAGCGTCCCGCCCGATACGCTGCAGGTCGCAATCGACGTAAGAGACCGGCCATCCTGGATCTTGATCCGGACCGACGGAACCACTGCCTACGAGCAGATAGCCCAGCCAGGTTTCTCGCAGACTTTCGAGGCAGAGCAGCAACTTTACATCAAGAGTGGGGATGCTGGGGCCGTCAAGGTGGAGATCAACGGCCAGGACGTCGGCGCGCTCGGGCCAGCGTATGAGATAGTCGCCAGGAACTACACCCTGAAGAACGCAAGCTAAAGGGCGCCTGAAACCCCTTGGGAGCCCTAGAACCCTACAGTATAATCAGGCGCAGTAAATGCCGATTACATAATGCGTTGGCACACTCGCTTTTTGGAGGATGCATTGGATAAGAGTAAGGCTATAGACGCCGCCGTTTCCCAGATAGAGCGGCAGTTCGGGAAGGGTTCGATCATGCGCATGGGCGACGAGGAGCGCCAGCAGATCGCCTGCATCTCGACCGGCGCCCTGGCCCTCGACCTCGCCCTCGGTGTCGGCGGAGTCCCGAGAGGCCGGATCGTCGAGATCTTCGGTCCAGAGTCGAGCGGTAAGACGACCCTCGCCCTGCACATAATCGCCGAGGCGCAGAAGGCCGGAGGCCTCGCCGCCTTCGTCGACGCCGAGCACGCCCTCGACCCGACCTACGCCCAGGCTATCGGCGTCGACCTGGAGAACCTCTACTTTTCCCAGCCGGATAACGGCGAACAGGCCCTCGAGATCACGGATACCCTCGTCCGCTCAGGTGCCCTCGACGTTGTCGTCATAGACTCGGTCGCAGCCCTCGTGCCTAGGGCTGAGATCGAGGGAGAGATGGGCGACACTCACGTGGGACTTCAGGCGCGGCTCATGAGCCAGGCTTTGCGGAAGCTCTCGGGATCCCTCAGCCGCTCTGGGACTACGGCCGTCTTCATCAACCAGCTGAGGGAGAAGATAGGGGTCATGTTCGGCTCACCCGAGACGACGCCGGGAGGGAGGGCGCTGAAGTTCTATTCGAGCGTGCGTCTTGACATCCGGCGCATCGGTGCGCTCAAGGTCGGCAACGACGCCGTCGGCAACCAGACCAGGGTCAAAGTCGTCAAGAACAAGGTGGCTCCGCCTTTCAAGATGGTCGAGTTCGACGTGATGTACGGGGAGGGGATCTCCCGTGAGGGAAGCCTGCTCGACGTTGGCATCGAGCACGATATCGTACAGAAGAGCGGCGCCTGGTTCGCATACGGCGATGAGCGCCTCGGGCAGGGTCGCGAGAACTCCAAGCAATTCCTCAAGGAGAACTACGAGGTCCGCGGGCGTATCCTCGATGAAGTCTACGAGAAGCTCGGACTCTTCGAGCCTGTCGAGGCGGCCGACGAAGTAGCCGAGGAGCCCGCGGGGCAGGTGCTCTAGGGCCTCTGCTCCGGGACCATACATGCCCGAGATAACCGGCGTTCGGGGGCGCCGGGACAAGGCTAGAATCTTTGTCGACGGAGAGTACTGGGCCGAGCTCGACGCCGGTGTCGCCGCAGAGCGTGGCCTCGTTGAGGGGGCCGCTTTATCGTCCGAGGAGTTGGATAGGGCGCGGGTCGCCGGGGAGAGGCCCATTGCGATGGGCCGCGCGTTCAACCTCCTTGGGTACAGGGCCAGGTCCGAAGCCGAGCTCCGCGAACGCCTGCGGCGTTACGGTTACGCCGAGGAGACCATAGAAGGCGTCGTCGATCGCCTCGAGGAGCTCGGCTATGTCGACGACGCCGAGTTCGCGCGCTCGAAGGCACATGAGAAGGCACGCAGGTACGGACCGCGGCGGGTCTCGGTCGAGCTAAGGAACAGCGGTGTGGGAGAGGACCTGGCCAGGGAGGTCGTCGAGGAGGAGTTCGCCGGCCGCTCCGAGGTTGGGGAGGCTCGTGCCGCCGCCGCGCGGCGGTATAATGGGCGTGGGTCCGACGCGGAGGCGCGTAGGGTCTACGGCTTTCTGGTCCGCCGGGGTTACTCGGTGGAGGTATGTTCCCAGGTTGCCCGGGAGTACCGGGAGCCTCCGGAAGCCCAGGGATAGTCGAGCGAGCTTTATGCCGGGTCGCCGTTTTCGCGGCGGGCCCGCTGGGAGGACAACCTGTGAGTGTTTTGTTACTGGTCCTGGGACTGGTCGTCGGCCTCGCCGTCGGCGCGGCCCTGGGCTATTTCGTTTCCAAGTCACGTGTGGACAGTCGCCAGGCCAGGGCCAGGGCCGACGCGAGGTCCATCCTCGAGGATGCCGATCGCGAGGTCGAGACCAAACGCCGCGAGGCCGACCTTGCGGCCAAGGAGTCCTCACTCAAGATCAAAGACGACGCCGAAGCCGAGGTACGTGCCAGGCGGGCCGAGATCGCGCGCGTCGAAGAGCGCCTGGACAACAGGGATACCGGCCTTCAGAGGCGGGAGGGCGAGCTCGACGAACGCAGGCGCCTGCTCACTGAGACCGAAGAGGCGATGCGGCGCAAGGAAGAAGTGCTGAGGGAGAGGGAGGCCGACCACCTCAGGATGCTCGAGGAGGTCTCGGGCCTGACGCGCGAGGAGGCCGAGAGGAGGCTGTTCGCCGACCTGGAGTCGGAGCTCGAGGGTAGGCTCGGGCGCATGGTGCGTGACCTGACCCTCGAGGCCGAGGCACGGGCTGACAACGAGGCGCGGCGTCTGATCTCCACCACCATGGAGCGCCTCGCTTCGGACCTGACTTCGGAGTCGACGGTAAAGGCCGTGTCTCTGCCTTCTGATGAGATGAAGGGTAGGGTCATAGGCCGTGAAGGCAGGAACATAAGGGCCTTCGAGGCCACGACGGGTGTAGACGTCATTATCGACGATACGCCCGAGACGGTCGTTATCTCCAGCTTCGATCCTGTCAGGCGCGAGGTGGCGCGAGTCTCGATGGGACGGCTCGTGCAGGACGGGCGCATCCACCCAGGGCGCATCGAGCAGATCGTCTCCAAGGCCCGCAAGGACGTCGAAAAGGAGATGAAGGCCGCAGGGCGCCAGGCGCTCTACGACGCCAAGATCTCTGGCGGCATGCACAACGACTTGCTGCGGCTTCTGGGCGCGCTGAAGTACCGTACTTCCTACGGCCAGAACGTGCTCGCCCACTCGGTCGAGGTCGCCAACCTCTGCGGCATGATGGCCCAGGAGCTCGGGGCCGACGTCAAGATCTCCCGCAGGGCGGCCCTGCTGCACGACGTCGGCAAGGCTATAGACCACGAAGTCGAGGGCACGCACGCCCTGATCGGGGGCCGCTTCGCGAAGAAGAGCGGGGAGTCTGACGAAGTGGTGCGGGCCATAAGCGCCCACCACCACGAGATAGAGATGGAGACGGTCGAGGATGTGCTCGTCGCCACGGCAGACGCCGTATCGGCTGCCCGGCCCGGCGCCAGGCGCGAGACGACGGAGACCTACATCGAACGCCTGCGCTCGCTCGAGGACATCGCCCTCGGCCACAGGGGGGTGGACAAAGCCTATGCGATCCAGGCCGGCCGTGAGATAAGGGTTATGGTCCAGCCCTCCGAAGTGGACGACCGTATCGCCGCCAAGCTGGCCTACGACATCTCCAAGCAGATAGAGACGGACCTGGAGTACCCAGGCCAGATAAAGGTCACCGTCATCCGCGAGAGCCGGGTCAGCGAGGTGGCCAGGTAGGGCAGGAACGCTTGTAGGAACGGTTCGCGAACCGCCCGAATACGAACCCAGTGGCTACTTGGATGCTTCAGTCGATCCGCATAGAGTTGTAGTGGAAGGCCCATACAGGGACCTCGGCGCCGGCTTCGCCCGCCTTACGGGCGTGGAGGGCGCCCGCCGCGGTCCCTCCCGCATCACCCACGTGGAGGACGCCCTCCTCGAGTTGCTACGCAACGCCCGCGACGCCGGTGCGGCCAACATCTACGTCGCCTCGACCCTGAGAGACCGGCGCTACAGAACCCTCACCGTCATCGACGACGGCAACGGCATCCCTGAATCTCACAGGGATCTGATCCTCGAACCCGGCGTGACCACCCGACACCTGAACCCCGTCACAGAACCAGGCGACCACTCCCTACCCACCCACGGCGCCGGCCTCTCCCTGTACCAGATAAAGAGCCTCTCTCTAGAGACCAGCGTCCTCTCCACATCCTCGCCTACCTCAATAAGGGCCATCTTCGATACCAATACCATCCCCGAACGTACCCTCCAGTCAACGACCCGACCATCGAACTCCAACCTCAGGGCTACGCTAGAACACTTCACCGAAACAACCAACATTCACAGCCCCAGGCTCCACACCTACTACGGGACCCCGGCCCGCATCCTCGCCACGCTCTTACATTACCGCATAATACAGAACCAACGAGAGAGTGCTGGCTTACGAGAGGAGGCTTTCGCGCTTGGGCTCGGCGTATCTATGAGGAGCGTACAGAGGATACTGCGTGGTGAGGTGGTGCCTGTCGAGGGTATTTCGGCGGGGGAGAGGAGTGGAGGGGCAGGGAGGAGGCGGGTTGGCGGGCGCGTAGATGGGGCCCCTGTGCTCGAGCTTGGGGTGGAGGAAAGTGAGCGCATTGCGGATATACTCAGGCGGGCGGCGCGGTCCGGGTACATGGAGGTCGCGGATCTGAGGATCGAGAGCCGTCCGGGGGAGATCTCCCTGAGAGCCCGAGTCTACGAGCCGGAGGAAGAGTATGAGTAGCACGACACGATCGACGCCGACAGCGCCCATACCGCTCTCCAGCAAGCCTGCCGGACAGGCAAGCCCCGATACCAGGACCGCGTGCATAAGGACCTTCGGATGCCAGATGAACGTGCACGACTCAGATCGCATAAGGCGCATGATCCAGGACGCAGGCTACGCGGAGGTCCAGCGTTACGAGGACGCAGACCTCGTAATACTCAATACCTGCTACGTCCGCGAGAATGCCGTCGACCGCGTCAAGGGACACCTCGGAGAACTGAACCGTCTCCGCCGCGAGGGCCGGGTAAAGAAGGTGGCCCTCACAGGTTGCATCGGCGCCGCAGAAGAGTCGGCCACCCTCAGGCAGACCTACAATATAGACCTGGTACTGGGCACGCATAATACTTACGAGCTGGCTGAGTTCGTAGGGCTGCCGACGATGCGGGAGACGTACACGCCCGAGCTGCCTGGGACGGAGGGCGGGCACAACGCCTTCGTCACGATAATGACTGGGTGCAACTACCAGTGCAGTTACTGCATAGTCCCTACTGTGAGGGGGCGTATGATCTGCCGCCCGATGGGGAGTGTGGTCTCGGAGGTAGAGAGGCTTGTCGCCGGCGGCACCGGGTACGTGACGCTGCTTGGCCAGACGGTGGACGCGTGGAGACACGAGGGCAAGAGGTTCTACGATCTCCTCGAGGCCGTCTCGGAGAGTGCGCCGCGCGTGTGGTTTACGACTAGCCACCCTTCCAACATGGAGGACCGCACGCTGAGGGCTATAGGGGAGAGGGATACCATCGTAAAGCGGCTCCACCTGCCCGTGCAGTCGGGGTCTGACAGGATGCTAAGGGTAATGCACCGTGGCTATAAAGCGGAGAGGTACAGGGGTAAGATCGAAGTTTTCAGGGAAGTGGCACCGGACGGTACCCTCAGCACGGACATTATCGTCGGCCATCCCGGCGAGACCGAGGAGGACCACGAACAGACACTCAAGCTCGTCGAGGACTGCGCTTTCGACTCGGCTTACATCTTCAAATTCTCACCGAGACGAGGCACCGAGGCCGCAACGCTACCAGGTGCCGTGCCCGATGCCGTCGTCGGGCGGCGCTTCCTCGAGGTGCTGAGGCAGGTCGAACGGAACGCCTTCGAGAGGAACCAGCGCAAAGTCGGGGGCGTAGAGGAGATCTACATCCGTCACGGTAGCACGGAAGACGGCAAGGCTATCGGGGAGACGTGGAGCGGTCACGCGGTTCATGTCAAGACCGGCGTCGCGCCGGGGAACTACGTAAGTGCCAGGATAGAGTCCGCGGGACCCCACGTACTGTACGCAGGCGAGCCATCAGAGTGACGACCCTGGTCTGAGGGACGACGGCTGGCGCAGAACCCGAACAAGACCGCACTCGTAGTTTGCGGGCCCACGGCGGGCGGCAAGAGCGACCTCTCCGACACCCTTGCCGAGAGGCTCACCGAGGCAAAGGGCCGGCACGTACCCACGCTTGCCGTCGATTCCATGCAGGTCTACAGGGAGCTGCCCGTGATCACCAACCAGGCCCGCCGGAGGCCGGCGGAGCTCGTAGGCATCGTCTCCGTGACCGAGGAGTGGACCGTAGCCATACACAGGGCGCGTGCCCAGGAGATCATCGCAGCAGAGGATGCGTTCGTCCTCGACGCGGGCACCGGAATGTACCTCAACGCGATACTGCTAGATCTCCCCCTCGCGCCCAAGGTCTCTCCCTCTTTGCGTCGTCAGGCGCAGGAGGCGGCCCAAGGAGAACCCAACCCCCGCAGGGCCGCGCGGGCGAAAGAGCTGGAGCTGGCAGGGGCAGGGGGCCGCGGTTCGATCTGGGAAGGAGAACTGCTCTACGCCACCACTATCGTCTACCTCCGTCCTGAGAGGCACGCAGTCGACGCCGCCATCGAAGAAAGGTCAAGGAGAATAATCCTGAACGGCCTGCGCGAAGCCGAGAGACTCGCGGACATGGTCGCGGCGGGAACGAGTGTAAGCCCCCAGGTCATGGATTCCGTAGGTGTGCGCGAGCTGATCGGGCACCTCTCAGGGACTCTCCCGCTGCAGCAGGCACAGGACCTCATAGCTACCAGGACAAGACGGCTCGCCAGACGCCAGTTGCGATGGTTCGACAAGCTGGCTCGTAGCCTCCAGGGCCGCGCCAGGATAACCGTCGTGCAGAGCGCACAAGATCAAAAGGATTTGCATAATATGCATGATATAATCGGTATATGAGTGAGGATCGAGCGGTACTGGCAGGCGCTGGGGAGAGGCGCCACATGGCGGAGCTAGGGCGCTTGGCGAGCACCCTTGGGATCGAGGTCTCGGGCGTACTCGAGCAGGCGCGCAGGGACGGCACTGGTTACCTCGGGCGCGGCAAGCGCGAAGAGTTGCGCGAGTTGGTAGAGGAGACTGGGGCGCGTTTCATTGTGGCAGACGATGAGTTGACGGCCTCACAGGCCAGGGTTCTGGAGAAGGCGTGTGGCGTTTCCGTCGTGGACAGGACGGAGTTGATCATCCGCATCTTCGAGGCGCATGCCAGGGACGCGGCGAGCCGCCTGGAGGTCGAGCTCGCCGACCTCGAGTACCGTTTGCCGAGGGTCAAGGGCAAGAACCCTGAGTTGAGCCGTCTCGGGGGTGGAGGAGTCACAACGAGGGGTCCTGGCGAGCAACAGCTCGAGTACGACAGGCGTGTCATCCGCGAGCGCATAGCGACCATAAACCGAAAGCTCGAAGAGGAGAAGGCTGGCAGGGCCGTCCGGGGTACGCGTCTCAGAGAGGATGGACCACCGACCGTCGCGCTGGTGGGCTACACGAACGCCGGAAAGACTACTATCCTGAACGCTCTCAGCGGGGCGCGCAGGTCGACGAAAGATAGACTCTTCGAGACGCTGGAGACCACTACTCGTCACGTCGAGGGGGGCAGGAAGAACGGGCCTGATGGCATGTGGCCCGACTTCGTCGTCACCGACACCGTGGGGTTTATAAGGAAGCTACCCACACAACTGGTGCACTCCTTCGCCTCGACGCTGGAGGTGGCGCGTGACGCCGACGTGACGGTCGTTTGCGCGGACGCCTCGAGCGAGGAGCTGGAGGAGGAGATCCAGACCGTCACACACACACTGTCGGAGGCAGTCGAGAACGGAGTTGGCCCTGGCTCCATCATTATGTGCATCAACAAGATGGACCTGGTCTCGGCGGAGCGGGCCGCGGAGTTGCGTAGGGATCATCCGCAGGCGGTTACGATAAGCGCTATAGAGGACACTGAGGCGCTGGTGGAGGAGATCTACCACGCCATAGCTTCGAGGAGGGAGAGGATGCGAGTCTTTATCCCTCACGCCGACTATGCTGCGGCGAGCCGTCTCTACGGCCTGGCAGAGATCCACGCCCAGGAGAACACAGACTCCGGCCTGTGGATGGATGTCAGCCTACCCCGCTCGGCCTCGGGGAAGTACTCCCCCTACAGGGTTTGAAGGTACTGAGGCTCTACCCGCCCCCAGGGCGGGAGGTCTCAGGCATCTACGAGGACCTGCCCTTGCCGCCCTCCCGGCACGGCGACGCTGCGAAGCCTTACGTGATCGTCAACATGGTCAGCTCTGTGGATGGCAGGACCTCCATGGAAGGGAAGGCCGCAGGCATGGGGAGCAGAATCGACCGTCAGACGATGAGGACCCTCCGTTCCAGGGCCGACGCCGTGATGATCGGCGCCGGTACGCTGCGCGCCGAGAAGCTCTCCCTCGGCCTCGACGAAACAGATGGGTTGCAGCCGCTCGCGATAATCGTAACCAATACTGGCAACATCCCCCTGCAAGACCACCTCGTCGCCACCGAGGAGCAGGAGGTCTTGATCCTGCTGTCCGATAGAGTTCCCCAAGCGGTGACCGAAAGGCTGCGCGAGTTCGCGCAGGTGATGAAGGCGCCTGCGGATTCGGCGGGTGTCGTCGACTTGGATAGAGCCTTGCGGGCCCTCAAAGCAGAGCGTGGTGTCGACGTTCTCGTGGTCGAAGGCGGGCCTGGCCTCAACCACGGCCTGATCTCACGCAACCTCGTCGACGAGCTCTACCTCACCGTGGCGCCCGAGCTGCTTGGCGGAACGGCGGCAGAGACCCTTACCTTGCTCAGAGGTCCCGAGATCCCGGCCAGCGGCCGTCCCGCCCTCGAACTGGTGTCTATCCACCTGGCGGATGGTGAGCTGTTCTTGCGATACTCGTTGACGCGAGCTCCAGAGAACTCTCCGTAAGCGTCGAGCAGGGCCCTGGATCTCATCGAAAATTCATCGCGGATTCATCGGGGCATGTTCTTATCCGGGATGGATGTGAACGGCATAGGAGACCAGGGAGGAAG
>JBPCIR010000046.1:0-12302 GCA_051006095.1 Rubrobacter sp.
CCTCCAGAGGGACCGAGGGGCGATTCCTTTCAAGCCATCGGACGGCAGAGCAACAAGAGCCATCCCCGGCCCCCATGGGCGTCATTCAGGAACTGTACCCGAACGACAAACACAAAGATAAGGAGCATAGAGCTTATGGCCACAGATCCGGTAGAGATACTGAACCAACGCAACGCCGAGGTGGCGAAGATCCGCGGCTTTGCAGACCTAACCGAAGAGGCCAAGAACCGGCGCATAGCCGAGGTCAATGAGAGGGCCCAGGCGGAATACGCCGAGGCCCGCGAAGCCGGCGAGCGGGAGAGAGCCGAACGGCTGGAGAGGACACACAAGGCTGTGTTTCGCGTCCCCATCCCTGCTATCGCTACCGACGCCGAAGAGGCTCAAATCCACGCTGCTTTTCGCGCGGCCTGGAGCGACGTTTACTCTTCCACCCTCTCGCCTGAGAGTCCGGAGCAGGCTCAGGAGGAGCTCGAGCGCCTCTTGCACCAAGCCGAGCGCACAGCCGACAAGCTGCTGGCGCGCGCGACTTACCACAGGGCTATCGACCTCGGTGTTCAGAGCGTGGTGGATGCCTACCTTACGGCAAGGCCCGCGGAGAACAGGGCGTGGGAGCATTACACGGAGGCGTACCAGGAGGTCAGCCAGTCCAAGGGCATAGAGCACGTGCTGGCACGCGGGCTAACGGAGCGTGCCTTCTCCTCCGATCAGGCTGCCGGGGCCGGCGGATAGGGCTGGGCTGAAAAGAGGGGTAGGCTGTTGAGCGGCCAATGTAGCTTTATCAAGCCAAGCGGGGAGCGCTGCAGGGGGGCCGCTACGGGGCAGAACGGTCTTTGCTGGGCCCATGATCCTGCCAATGCCGAGCGGCGCCGGAGAGCGGCTTCTCGTGGTGGAAGAGGGAGGTCAAACAAGGAGGTCGCGAGCCTCAAGGAAGAGATCAAGTCCCTGATCGCGGGCGTGAAGGCCGGAGACCTCGACCGCAACGATGCGGCGGTGATGATCCAGGGATACAGGGCCCTCAAAGATTTCATAGCCCTAGAGCGCCAGGTCAAAGAGACCGACGAGCTGGCCGCGGAGATAGAGGAGCTAAAGCGTGAGTACGGCGTCGCTTAGGCGCACCGTACAGGACCTCAAGGCACGTGCCCCGGCCAGAAGGCCGGCAGTACCCGAGGATCGTCTGGAGTTCGCAGGGTCTTTAGGAATCATTCCTGATCTATGGCAGCAGGAACTCCTCCGCTCCGAGGCTCCGCGTGTGCTTCTCAACTGCGCCAGGCAGTCGGGCAAATCCACTATGGCCGGCGTGGCGGCGCTACACAAATCCCTGGTAACGCCGGACTCCCTCGTCCTAATCCTGGCTCCTGCGGAGCGCCAGGCAAAGGAACTCTTTAGCAAGGTAGCGGAGGCCTACCACGCCCTCGGGCACGTCATCCCCGCAGAAAGCTACCGCAAGCTAGGTATGGAGCTTACCAACGGCTCGAGGATCGAGGCCCTGCCCGGCACGGAGAAGACCGTCCGCGGCTTTAGCGGAGTGGATCCCCTGATAGTGGACGAGGCTAGTCGAGTCGCAGACGAACTCTACTACGCCGTGCGGCCCATGCTGGCCATCAGCGGCGGGCGTTCTCATGCTTCTGTCCACCCCGTATGGTAAGCGGGGCGTATTCTTCGAGGAGTGGGCCGGGGGTGAGGCGTGGGAGCGCTACGAGGTCCCGGCTAGTCAGTGTCCGCGGATCCCGGCATCGTTCCTCGAGGAAGAGAGGCGGGCCCTGCCCGCGTGGGTGTACAGGCAAGAGTACGAGTGCTCATTCGAGGAGACAGAAGACCAGGTGTTCTCTCACGAGCTGGTGAGCGCGGCTATAACAGGCGAGGTAACACCGCTCTTTGGGGAGGCGAGCTAATTGAGAGAACCGACAGGAGCGGTCCGGCTGGTAGGCGTGGATTTGGGCCAGCAGCGCGACTACACGGCGATAAGCGTCACAGAGCGGGTCCTCGTGCCCACCGGCGAGGTCGAGGACGAGCCCTACTGGAGCGGCGCCTTCCAGCAGACGCGGTTTCGCTCGGTGGCGGCGGGGACGCCCGAGTACCGCGTGAGGCACCTGGAGCGCCCGCCCCTCGGCACCCGCTACACAGAGATCGTGGACCGGATCGTAGAGCTGGTAAAGCATCTCGGAGGGCACCCCATCCTGGCCGTTGACGCTACCGGAGTGGGCCTCCCTGTCATCGACATGCTCCGGAAGCGGCTACGGGAGGAACTCAAGGGCACGGACACCTACGTCGACCAGGCCACGGTGACTATCACCGGCGGCGACTCAGTGACCAAGAGCCCAGACGGAGGCCTCCGGGTGCCCAAGAGGGACCTGATCTCCGCCACACTCGTGCTGCTTCAGAACGGCCAGCTAAAGATCGCTGAAGGCCTTGCGCTCCGGGAGACTCTCGTCAAGGAGCTCCTGAACTTCCGCGTGAAGATCAACATATCCACGGCCCACGACTCATACGAGGCCTGGCGCGAGGGCGATCATGACGACCTGGTGCTCTCGGTGGCCCTGGCGTGCTGGGCCGGGGAGCGGTATCTGAGGCGGAGGGCGCGGGTGACGGCGAAGCCCGCGGGCTTGTAGCACGCTCGACGGCCCTTGACGGCCACCAGGACGGGCGCGAGGCTGGCTTCTAAGGGCTTTCGGCGCCGACCCTAATGGTCTAGTATCCCCCATGTGGGAGAGGGACACACGTCCGGGATGGTGCGGCATACCGTTGCGGAGGCCGCCTCCTGAGCGTGAGGCGCTCACATCTGAGCTACGCGACCGGCTGCACTACGTCGAGGGACAGCTCGAAGCCGAGCGCCAGGCCCACGCCGAAGCCAGGCGCCCAGGAGGGCGCACAGAGGCCGTGGTGGCGTAGGATGTTCGGAAGCTGACAGAAAGGAGGACGATCGTGGATCACGAAGAAGATTCTCAGATGCAGGACCGCATGATGGAGGGCGAAAGGATTATGGGCCGCGAAGACGATCTCAGCGAGATGATGCAGAGATCGGGAGTGGATGATCGCGAGTTCGCGAAGTATCTTCGTAGCATCGAAGTAAGGATAGCCCGAATCGAAGCCAAGCTCGAGCGGGACGAGTGAATAGTTAACACAGCGACGGCCCTGGTGGCGGAGGGGGTTCGGAGGGTGCGCGGGCAAGAGCCGGTCCGGATTCCAAAAGAAGTGCTCGAGGAACTGGAGTCCGTGCGCCGCTACACCCGCGCCAGAGTCTTGGACATACCAACCCTGCGATATGTGGCGATGGAGAGAGGGAAGCCCGCGCTGGACTTGTGGATCGACGAGCACGAGCAAGAGTATGGCCGGGGGCTACTCAACGGCTTTCAGCCAGAGAATTAGGCCGCCGTAGGTGGGACCCCAGGACCCAAAGGACGTAACCAGGGACACAGCCCGCGACCTCTCGGCGCTGGTCGGGGAGCTGGCAGCATTGAAGGGAGACGCTACCCACTGGCTCGAAGGCCCCGAGTACTCCGCTCTCAGACACCGCTTGGAGGCAGCGCATGCAGCGGCTGAGGCGGCACTGGTGGAGGCGAGACGGCGGGTGAGGATAGACGAGGGGCGGTAGAGCGGGGCCGGGACGCCGGCGGGGTTAGGGAGTTGGGGCGGAGCGTAGCCGCCCTCTACCGTCGGAATGCCGGTCGGCATGGTGGCGGACTCACTGTTACCGTAGGGAAGCTGGCGGTAGCGAAGCTGGGAGAACACCGTGCACGATGATCGAAGCGTCGAGGAGATGGCAGGCGAGGTCTTGATGCGCCAGGCGAAGGCTCGGGCAGAGAGGACCGGGGAGTCCATCAAAGAAGCGCTGGAGGCCGTTCTGAACACCGAGGCCGGCACGCAACTCAGGCAACTCAGGGACGCTCCCCACCACGAAGAAAGAGTAGAAGAGTGGCAGGTAGGCATGGCGCGAGAGCGAGCGGAGGAGCGCGCGGAAGATCTCGGCGAGGATCTCGAGGAGCCCCCGGAGCACCCCACGCACGGCTAACGAGCCGAAAGGAGTTACGTTCGCCGAACCTATTCCCCGACGACTAGTGAAGAGGGCGCTTCAAGCCGGTCCCGGGCATCGCTTTGCGCCCGGGATCCCGTAGAGCCCCAGCCCAGGGCCTTAGAGGAACCGCAGTAGGAGCAACACCACTACGATTACCACCACTACGATTATCAACGTGCGGACCATCTCTCACCTCCTGCTCGGACAGGTTCCCCCGCGAGGCATGGTAACGGAAAGATAGGAGCCCCGTAGGACCCCGGCGCGGTTGGTGCAAAGGTCCGGCCGGGACGGAGGGGGGAAAGTCCAAGCCGGACTATGCCCTACTAAACCTAACATTCTGGCCTTTAAACGTTGTTAGTGGTCGTTGAAGTATCGTTAAAGCACATTTCTCTGCGGGCAGATGTGTGCTTTGATGCCGCGACGGAGGGGGAGACGGGTGGGGCGCTCGGATGCTCCCCACCCGCTACGATAGCCCGCTCTCATGGAGTGTCATCCTCTCTTATGGAGAGGGGCGAAGGGTTTATCGGAAAACAACCCCATGAATAAACCCCAAAATGAAAGGCCGGAGCCTCGGCTGGACTAAACCAGCTTCCTAAAGCACCTGCTGTAGGACTATGGCCAATATAACGACCACCACGACCGCGATGAGAATTATCGTTGTTCTTCCTGGCATCCTTACCTCCTCTCTCCGCTCCTATACTCCCATACCGCATAGTAACGGAAAGGCCGGGACACCCCGAAGGATGCCCCGGCCCGGTCGGTACGTGACTACTTCCCGAGGAGCTCGCCTACCTTGCGGGCGCTCTCGACGTTCTCCAGGTGTGCCCGCTCGAGAACCTCCGGTTGCTCGCCACGGCTGAGGGCCACGGCGTAGGCGCATTGGGCGGCGATGCTCTCCCGCTGTTGCTCCAAGTACTCCACGACGAAGTGAGGCCCTGAATAGTAGGCGTGGCGCATGAGCCCGTGCATCTCGTAGCGGTGGTGGCGCCAGGCGTCGTAAGGCGTCGTAAGGAGGCTCCTGGCCGGGGATCGGGTCCGCGATCTCGCCGGCGGTCTCCGGTATGAGCCTATCCTCCCGGAAGGGGAACGCGGCTAGCAGCAACTCGTCCGTCCCTCTGCTGGAATACTCCAGGCCCTCCGGGACCGTGAGGTCCCAACGGCTCACGGCGGCGAGCAGGACGGGGTTAGGGAGCTCGGGGACGTGCGAGGTAGTGAAGCGCGTGAAGAACTCGTCAGCGTCCTGGTGCATCTCCTCCAGGGCCCCGTCTCTAGCCTCCTCGCCGTGGACCTCGCAGAAAGGGAGGCCGTAGACTTTCATCGTGGACGGGCGTCTGCACGCCTCTATGTCGTCGCCGTGGCCTACCCAACATGGGAAGCTCTCCTCCCCGTCCTCCAGATAGCGCACGATCTCGTGCGGTTCGTTCGTCATTTCTCCTCCTGTTCTCGTGAATCGTCCAAACGGTTGGAATATTCGCCCTGGAGGTCCGCGTGCTCGGCTCATGGTTAGGGCCGGCCCCTAGCGCTCGACGCCGGCGTTATCAGCACACGCCGGGCAGAGCCTGTCTCCGTGGAAGTGCGTCAGGTTGTCGTGGTTGTCTTCGGTGAGTTCGACCAGATCCCGGCCGGCGAAGCGTCCGCAACAGCCGGAGCACTCGCTCTCTCCACTCTCCAGAGACTCCGGAGAAGGCCGGTAAGCCCTCTCCAGAACCCAACACGCCAGAGCGTGCTTGCAAGCCGCCTGGCGCCTCCTGTGGTCCGGGCACTCGCACGAGAAGGACGACTGGTCGACGACGTAGGATCGGCAGAGCTTCGATCCGGAACGGACCGTGTAGGAGCGGGAGCCGTCGGCATGGACGCGGACCTTCACCGGACGGCTACCGTTCGCGGTGGAGAGCTGCGTGACCAGGATGTGCTCGGCACGCTCGATGCGGCTGCCAAGATGAGGCCGGGCGGCCTTCAGGCGGGCGATGTCCCGCTCCATGATCTCCGCTACACTTTGTGTGTCCACAGTGACCTCCAAGTCTTTGTGGGCCGGGTCCCGGGGAGTGTCTGCTCCTGCGGGACCTCTTCTTTATCCGACGTCCGCATTATACTGTATTGTTTTTGTTTTGTCTACGAAATTGTGCTAGAATTCTGGAAGACGTAGACTCCCAGGATGGTCGAGGTAGACGTGCGGAGACTAAAGGCGTTGAGGCAACAGAGGGTGCTGACGTTGCGGGAGCTGGAAGAGCGATCCGGCGTTGCCTACAACACGATCTGGCACCTGGAGAACGGCAAGCGGGGGGCACAGCCCCGCACATTACGCAAACTCGCTGTGGCTCTGGGCGTGGAGCCCGAAGAGCTCGTAAAGACGGAGGGCTAACCATGCCCAGCGAAGCTACGAACGGCCACGGTCCGGAGCGAGTGGCCCTGTGCCTTCGCGTGAGCTCCGAGGAGCAGCGCGACCACGAGACCATCGAGATCCAGCGGGACTTCCTCAAGGAGTATTGCCGCCTCTACCGATACGAGGTAACAGACACCTACGCTGACGACGGCGTGTCGGGCACGATACCGTTACACGAGAGGCCGGAAGGCAGGCGGCTACTGGAGGATGCCAAAGGGGGCAAGTTCTCCACGCTCCTCGTCTACCGCCTCGACCGGCTGGGACGTTCCTTGCTCGTCATAGTCGACGCCGTCGAGCGCCTGGAGGCCGCCGGCGTCGCTCTAAGGAGCGCCACGGAGCCCATAGATACTTCTACCCCGTCGGGCCGGCTCATCTTCCAGATGCTAGCCTCCTTCGCGGAGTACGAGCGGGAGACCATCCGGGAGAGGACACGCGCCGGGCTCCACAGGGCGTACAGGAACGGCAAGCACACGGGGAGAATCCCCTACGGCTACAGGCTCACAACGGACGAGCACAGCCTTGAGATCGTGGAGGAAGAGGCGCGGGTCGTGCGCGAGATCATCGGGAACGTGGCGGGAGGCTCGACCCTCTACGGCGAGAGCAAGCGCCTAAACGACGAGGGCGTTCCCTCTCCCGGCATGCGCTTCAAGAGCGGCGAGCGCAGGCCTGGCGGACTTTGGTCGCCTCCCACGGTCGCGGCGATCGTCCACCAGAGCGCCTACTCCGGAACGCACCGGGTGAAGATCAACGGCGGCAAGAGCATCATCTCGCGGGAGGTCCCGGCCATAGCGGAGGACGGCCTCCAGGAACGCGCCGAGGCCGTCCTCGCCGAGAACAAGCGCTACCCGAATCGCGAGCTCGACCGCAAGTACCTGCTGCGGGGGCTCATCAAGTGCGAGGTTTGCGGATTCGCCTGCACGGGACGCACCTCCACGAGCAACGGCAAGAAGTATTCCTACTACGGCTGCACCGGCAACCGGGGCGACAGGGGATCGGTGGCGAACGTCACCCGAGTCCCACCCCACCGCGCCCCGAGCGTGAGCGCCCCGTGGTTGGAGGACCTGGTATGGCAAGATGCCAAGCGGTTCCTCGAGAATCCGGGCGAGACCCTGGAGCGCGTGCGCGAGCAGCTCGCCGGTTCCGGCCGATCCGGGGAGCTGGAAGCCAGGCACGCCGGCCTGACCAAGCGCATCGCGGCCAGGCAGGCCGAGAAGGATCGCTACGTCAGGCTCTACGCGCAAGGACACATCTCCGAAGACGAGCTGGAGACCTACCTCCTCGACCTCAAGAACCAGATCGGCAACCTGCGGCTCCTGACCGAGTCCGTCGAGGCCGACCTCTCCCGAAGCGCCGAGGACAGGCTGACTGCTGAGAGCACCGAGGCGTGGCTCCTGGCGCTCCGGGAGCGCATGGCAGAGATCGAGGAGGACACGCCTGAGGCGTTCGCGAAGCGCCGCCAGCTCGTCGGGTTGCTCGTCGAGGGGATCGCGCTAGGCAGGGACGAAACCGGGCAGACGAGCGTAGAGATAACCTACCGCTTCGGCCCGCCCAGCGAAGCTGGCCCGAGCGAGGGGGACAGGTTTGCCGCCAGTGACCAAAACTCCTTCGGAAACTTGGCTGCGAAGAGAAACCCATCGGGTGAGACCTCACGCCACTTCTGTACGGTCGAGCGGCGCGGGGTGCCGTAGAAGGTCGAGTCTATCTCCACGGTCGCAAAGCGCTTGACGTGCTCGGCGAGCCTGGAGGCAGACGGAAGGGCTTCTGGGTAGAGGGTCCCCTCCCAGTCAGCATACGACCAGCCGGAGATTCCTAGGTAGAGGCCCGTCTCCGGCGGCGTGATGCTGCCAGGAGTCTGTGCGAAGAGCCGCTGTTGCGCCGTATCGTCCATCCGTCCTCGAAGCTGCGATGCTACCACAAGGGCCCCGAGGTTATTATGAACGCTCTTCCTGCTCTCCTCCTCCGCATGTACTACATTAACGCTGTGGACGAGAGACGCCGGACACCATGAAGGTCTACTACAGCGACCACTTCGTATTGCCCCTGCCAGAAGGTCACCGCTTTCCGATGGTCAAATATTCGATGCTTCGCGAGAGGGTCGTGCGGGATGGGATCTGCGGTCCAGGAGAGCTTCTGGCGCCACGCGCGGTAACGGACGAGGAGATCCTACGCGCCCACTCCCCCGACTACCTCGAGCGCGTCGTCTCCGGAACGCTCACGGACAAGGAGATGCGGCGCATCGGTTTCCCGTGGTCGGAGAAGATGGTAAAGCGCTCCCGCCGCGCCTCGGGCGGTACGCTCGGGGCCTGCCTCGCCGCCCTCGACGAGGGCTTCGCCGCCAACCTCGCAGGGGGGACGCACCACGCGTTCTCCGACAGGGGCGAAGGATACTGCGTCTTCAACGACTCGGCGATCGCCGCCCGCGCCGTCCAGGCCGTGGGGCTCGTAGAGCGTGTGGTCGTTATCGACACCGACGTCCACCAGGGGAACGGGACAGCGGAGATACTGCAGGGCGACCCGACGGTATTTACGTTCTCGATCCACGGCGCGAAGAACTTCCCTTTCCACAAGGAGGAGAGCGACCTCGACGCACCCCTCCCCGACGGTGCCGGCGACACCGAGTTCCTCGCGACGCTCGAAGATAACCTCGAGGCGGCGCTCGGCGCCGCGGATGCGAGCCTTGCCATCTACCTTGCAGGCGCTGATCCTTTCGAGGGAGACCGTCTCGGCCGGCTCTCCGTAACGAAATCGGGGCTCGCCGAGCGCGACCGGATCGTCCTCGAGATGTGCAGGGAGCGCGGAATCCCGGTCGCGCTCACGATGGCGGGCGGCTACGCCAACGAGGTAGAAGACACAGTGGACGTACACTTCCAGAGCGTCAGAACGGCGGCCGGCATGCTAGAGAGGGCAGCGAACGAGTCGAAGGGGGCGCGCCAGACTTGAGTGACGACCCGAACCGCAAAACTTGCATCATCGTAGGGGCCGGCATCTCCGGTCTGCTCGCGGCAAGCACCCTGCAACGAGAAGGGTGGAACGCTACGGTCCTGGACGAGAGCAGCGGCGTCGGCGGCAGGATGGCTACCAGGCGCGTTGGCGGAGGCAACTTCGACCACGGCGCCCAGTTCTTCACGGTCAGGAGCGAACGCTTCGCCGGGCTCGTCGAAGGCTGGCTCGGGGCCGGTGTCGCCGCAGAGTGGACGCGCGGCTTCGCCGATGCGGAGGGCCGACCGGACGAAGACGGCCATCCTCGCTACAGAGGGGCCGAGGGTATGATCTCTATCCCGAACTACATCGCCCGCGGCCTCGACGTGCGTACCGGAGAGAGGATCGTAAAGGTAGATGATGGCGACACCGGTTGGGTAGTCGTGTGCGAGTCTGGCTTGCGGGTAGCAGGGAACGCCCTTGTGCTCACGGCCCCTGTTCCTCAGGCGTTGGACCTTATCTCGTCTGGTAGTTACAGGTTGCCTGATGGAGCCATGCGCCAGCTCGAAGCCGTCACCTACGACCCCTGCCTCGCACTCATGCTCTTGCTCGACGGTCCTACCGGCGTTCCTGAGCCTGGAGGAATGCAGATCAAGAGCGAGCCGCTAGACTGGATCGGCGACAACTGGCGCAAGGGCATCTCCGAAGCCGCGGCCGTCACGGTCCACGCTGGACCGGAGTGGAGCCGCTCGCACTTCGAGGACGATGAGACGGAGGTCATTGACTCCATGATCTCACTCGCAGGCGACCGCCTCGGCATCGACCTCGCATCCGCCGTCATCGAGACTTCCCTCGTCCGGTGGCGCTACAGCTGGGTTACGGACCCACATCCCGAACCGTGCTTCGTAGCCTCCGATGACCCGCCGCTGCTCTTCTGCGGCGACGCCTTCGGGCAGCCCAAGGTCGAGGGCGCGTCCCTCTCGGGGCTGGCCGCCGCTGACCGTCTCCTCGGCCGCGACCCCCGATAACCCGTGGCCTCCAACTGGCTCCGTGCCGCGTGCTGCAGCCTCCGAGTGCTCCTTGTGTGCTTGATGGCCTCGGGCTGACAAGGTGCGTTACTTAGCTAGATGCGTACGCATCTAGCGTCGGGTAACAAAAAGTGGTACATATGACCTATAAAACAAGACAGGTCGAAGGAGAAGGGGGCCTTGGGAAACAGAAGGGTGGCGCTAAAGCCACACGCGTCCAAGATCCGGCAGTGGGTCGAGGAGGGTCGGGGCGACACGTGGATCGCGCAGGAGTTGAACACCACGCCCTCCAGCGTACAGAGCTTCCGGTCGCGAAACTCGATCTACCGCAGGGACCCCGTCAGGCGTGGCCAGCTCTCGGAGCATCCCGCGGTGCTCGACGAGACGGAAGTTGGAATAGTCCTGAGGACCGACGCCAAAGACTCAGAGGTCTTCGACCGCGAGTGGCGCCACTACCTGCGTGGCTCGCCTGAGGACCTGCAGGTGGTGATCACGCAGGATAGGATCTACGTGGAGAAAGTCCGCTAGCTTGCACGGAGATCCCGCCGTCGAGCTGCGGCTCTCTCTGGAGGAGGCTAGGGCGCTGCACGCCCGGCTCGAGAGCCTTCTCGAAAGCGGGGAGCAAGACCCGCGTCTAGAACACTCCTACCGGCTCCTCGGCTGGCGCATACTCGCCGCGACGGGCGGCAAAGGCCTCACAGGACGCATAGCAGGCCTTGCGCGCGAAGCGGACAGCCTCGAAGAGTACGAGGCAGCGCGTGATAGGGAGCTTGGTCCCGTGCTCGACGGATTGGAGCGTGGCGAGAACCGGGATCCGTGAAGCCTGATGCCTGTTATCAAACTGTTACCTTGGAGTAGCGCTACTGTAACTTCGGTCCTCTATCTTTCCTGGCACTGGGCTCCTTTCCCCCTTCCTGGCCCAGGAGAAATCTCCGGATCGCGGATCATGCGCGGTCCGGTATTTCGTATGTGTTAACCTCTTGTGGCGTTATGCAGTATCTCCTCAGTTCACTTGTGCTCATAGTCTTCGTCGGTACGCTAGCGATGCTCGCCCAGTGGTCGAAGAAGAGCAGGAGGGCCGAGATATCGCTCTTTATCGTGCTCGTGTTCCTCTCGCTCCTGCTCCTTGCCACGGGGGCGTTGCTTGGCGTCCTTTGGATCTCGGGCCAGATGCCCCCAGAAGTCTATCCGCAGGAGCTGTTGACGGTCGCGACGGTATCTGTGGCGATAGCAGGCTTGCTCGGGCTCGCGCTCTGCGTCCCTACGCTACTGAAGATCGTTCGCGGCAGGCCTAACGGAAGGTTCTGGACGGACCCCCCGATCTTTCTCGCCCTCTGGTTGCTCGTCGCCGCGCTGGCTAATAACGTAGTAAGCATCATCGGGCTCGAGCAGTTGAATCAGGTCGACGCTTTCTCACTAGGGACCGGCGGCAGGATCCCACCGATAGCCATCCTGGCCAGCCAGTTGCCCTTCGTCGTCCTTGCACTTCTGGGCGTCGGCATCGGCATCCGGCGCGGCTCGCGCGCGACGCTCGCCCGCCTCGGATACGGTCCAATCTCCCTCAAGCACTTAGGTATAGTCGTGCTGTTTATCCTGGCGGCGTTCGCGCTCTCGGTGGGAGCCGACGCCCTGTTCTCACAGTTACAGCCCGACCTTTATCGTAAGGTCGGTGAGATCTCCAGCAAACTATTCAGTCCGAAAGGTTTGAGTCCTGTCTCGGCGGTGCTCTTCGCCTTGCTGATCGGGGTCGGCGCCGGGCTCGGGGAGGAGACGCTCTTCCGCGGCGCCGTGCAGCCGGTCTTCGGGATTCCGGCGACTTCCGTCCTGTTCGCCTCGATGCACGTCCAGTACGGTCCATCGCTGCTGCTCGGCTACATCTTCGTGCTCTCCATCGGCCTCGGACTCCTCCGCCGCTACGTCAACACCACGGCGAGCTTCCTGGCGCATGCAGGCTACAACA
>JBPCIR010000047.1:0-2612 GCA_051006095.1 Rubrobacter sp.
CGTTGTTTCAGCTCTTGGTGGAGTGTCGAGTTGACGACGACGGGCTGTATCGGGTAAGGGCCCCAGGAGTCGATCACACGCAAATTTTTGCGGAGGGCCGGTGCCTGTTGGAATCGTATTCTCAGGACGTTGGAGTCGATCGCTGCGGCGTCGGCTTCGCCGCTGACGACCGCGTCTATGGAGTTCAGGTGGGACCCGGAGCAGAATACTCTGTCGAAGAAGCTCTCGTCCGCGCCGGACTCCGCCAGCTTGTTTAGGAGGCTATACTAGCCGCTGAGCGAGCACGCATCATTGTAGGCCCACGAGCCTCCCTTGAGGTCGGAGAAGGCGTGGATCTGACCGTCTTTGCGCACCACCACGTCGCAGAAGTAGACAGGCCGCCCCAGATTTCTTTCGTCGTCGAAGACGGGCAGCACGCCGAGCAGCTCCACGGGCGGCGGTTGCAGGCCGCGCAACCAGGTGAAAGAGGGTGCGCACATGAACGCCACGTCGGCTTCTTCGGCGAAGGAGGAACATTCGCTCCCCTTCTGTGGTCCCGAGGCCCGCGACTCTACCCTGAGCGAGACCCGCTCGCGTTCGAGTGCGCGCTGCACGTGATCCGCCAACGCCTCGAAGAGAGCTTGTGGGATGCTCGGGGACAGGTAGGTAACGAAGCGGATCTCTCCGTTGTCCCGCCCGCGAATGTCTTCACCTGCGGCCAACACTCATGTACTTCCTTTTTTCGCCTTACATCTTCTCTGGAGCGTCCACCCCGAGCAGGTCGAGGCCGCTTGCGATCACGGCCTTAGTGGCGGCGCACAGGGCAAGGCGGCGGGCACGAACTTCCGCGTCTTCGATCAGGACGCGGTGGACGGTATAGAACTGGTGGAAACGCGTTGCGAGAGTCTCGAGGTAGGTGGGGATCGGATGTACCTCACGCCTGGAGGCCGCGTTCTGTATGACGCGGGGGAAGTCGAGGAGCTCCAGCACGAGCAGACGCTCCTCGGGCGCGAGGTCTCCAGCCGGGATCTCACCCAGTTCCTCGGGGCTAGTTTCGGTCCGCCCGAAGATGCTGGCTATCCTGGCGTGGGCGTACTGCACGTAGAAGACGGGGTTTTCGTCGGAATGCTTTATGGCGAGATCCAGGTCGAAGTTCATCTCAGTCTTGTGGGAGAAGCGCACGTAGAAGTAGCGGGCTACGTCCTCCCCCACCTCGTCGAGCAGTTCGTCGAGCGTTACGATGTTGCCTGCCCGCTTACTGAACTTGACCTGCTCACCTTCCTGCACGAGCTTCACTAGCCTTACCAGTTCCACGTCGAGGAACTCACGAGGCAATCCGAGCGCGACGAGGCCCGCCCTGATGCGCGGCGGGTAGCCGGCGTGATCCGCGCCGAGCACATCCACAGCCGTCCGGAAAGCGCGGTTCCACTTGTCGCGGTGGTAGGCGAGATCGGGTCCCATGTACGTGTATGACCCGTCGCTCTTGACCAGCACCCTGTCCTTGTCGTCCCCGAATCTCGACGTCGCCAGCCACAGGGCACCTTCACTCTCGTATACGTTATCGCCCTCCGCAAGCTCCCGGACGACCTCATCTACTGCGCCGGACTCGTAGAGGCCCTTCTCGTTGAAGAAGCTGTCGAAACGAACCCTTATACGTGCCAGGGTGCGCTTGATATCGTCCATGCACCAGCTGGTCGCAAAGGCGGTGATCTCACGCAGGGCTTCTTCGCGGTCCATCTCAAGCAAGCGGCTGTCATGCACCCTGGCGATATCCTCCGCTATCTCCTCGGTGTAATCTCCCTTGTAAGCTGTTTCCGACCCGGAGACGGGCCACATCTTCCCGTAGAGCCCGGCGTAGCGCACGGCGACAGACTCGCCGAAGAGTCGGATCTGGTTCCCTCCGTCATTGAAGTAGTACTCTCGTGCGACGTTCCTGCCGGCGGCACCCATGATCCTGGCCAGAGAGTCCCCGTAGGCAGCCTGACGTCCGTGCCCGACATGCATAGGCCCGGTCGGGTTGACACTCACGAACTCGAGCAAGACAGGGTCTCCGGAAGGCTCCCGCCGCCCGTACCCGTCACCCTCGCCGAGCAAATAGCCAAGCTCTTGCCAAAGCGCCTCGGGAGAGAGCCTGAAGTTGACGAAGCCTGGCCCTGCGACCTTAGCCTCACGCACGAACGGGGCGTCCAGGGCCCCCACGAGGTTCTCAGCTACCTCCCTCGGGTTACGCCGCAATACCCTTGCATTGGCGAGGGCCACGTTGGTCGCGAAGTCGCCGTGAGCGGGGTCGTTGGGCCGCTCGACGTGGATGCCGTCAAGCTCGACCCCGTAGGTCCTGTGAACGGCCTCCCGAACGGCACTAGCCAGCCTCTCCTCGAAGCTCATTCTTCACCCCCGAGGAGCTCGTCAAGGAGCCGCCGGTTCTCCTCGGCGATCCGCAGGGTCTCATCCCTGTCGTACTCGAAGCGTACCTCGAAGACGTCTCCAGCAGAGACCTCTTCAGGCAACAACTCGCGCGGCACGTCGAAGCTACTACGCCCGTCAGGGTAGGGTAGGAGCACCGCCCACCCGTTATCCTCGAACCTGTCTATCTGGACGCGCATATATGTATGTTAGCACTTCAGCATTTCAGC
>JBPCIR010000048.1:0-13497 GCA_051006095.1 Rubrobacter sp.
CCTATAAACGCCCTGGCGCTCGCCCGCACGTCGTGCGGCCTGAGCCTGCCTAGCTCGACCTGTCGCGCCATGTAACTCTTCAAGAACCCGAGCACTCTCTTGATCACCGCGTTGCCGAACACCTCAGCGACCTCAGGCCGCCTCATGGCCTCCCCAACGATCAGCCGCGCCATCCTCTGGGTGGCGCGATTATCGAACGTCGAGAGATACCTCCTGCCGATGGTCGGCAGCACCTCTTCCGGTGGAAGGTCGAGCAGGCCGGCAGGGTCCCTTACCGTACGCAGAACAGGGATCCTGGACTCCAGAACCTCCCTGAAAAGGGCCTCCTTGTCAGGAAAATACCAGTAGATGAGCGCCGGAGACTGCAAACTCGCCGTCCGCGCAATGCTCTTGATCGTCGCTCCCTTGAAGCCCTTCTCAGAGAACTCCTCGAAAGCCGCCTCCAGAATCTGCGCCCGCCGGTCCGACTCCTCAGCCACATCACTCCTTTATTGATCGTTTAATCAATTACTATACTGTTGATAGAACGTTCAGTCAAGAGGTTTCGAAACGAGTAGCGGTTTCGGACGTATACCTCATAGAAGGCGTAGTCGACAGCGAGGAGAAGACATGCGTAGTCCCATACTTGCCGCCATCCTAAGCCTCATCGTGGCCGGGCTTGGCCAGATCTACAACGGCCAGATAGGAAAGGGTGTTGTCTTCATCCTCATCCAGCTCATAAACGGCGCGCTGACGGCTGTTTTGATCGGTTGGTTACTGCTCCCGATCGTAGGCCTGTGGGCCATGATAGACGCGTACATGACCGCGAAGCACAACAACGAGCGCTACGGCTTCATGTAGTATCTGTCCCGTGGACAAACAAGACTTGCTGACATTGGAGAGCGCCGTCACTGCCATCGAGGAGGCGGCCTCAGCCGTTGCCAGCGAGGTCGAGCGCGACCGGCTGCGCGAGTCCTCCCTCGCCCGTCTCTCTACAGTCGAAGCCGAACTCAACAGGAGCCAGCTCGCACTGGAGAAGATCATTCAGGAAGAAGCTAGTCAGCATTTCAACTAGGGTGCCGTTCGAAGCTCTCTGGATGGCGCAGCCCGGTCCAACTGACAAGCCGCCTGTAGGGCGGCGTGCTGAAATGCTAATTCGCACATCCCCCGGTACTGACGGGGGTGATATTGCCGGCTGCGGCCTTGAGGTGATGGCGGACTATTCGGGAGGGGACTCCGTAGCCTGAGTTGTCCGAGTCGGTGCGGCTGGCGAAGATAGTCGAGACGACCTGCCCGTTCTCGTTGATGGCGGGGCCGCCCGAGTTGCCAGGCCTCACGTATACGCGAAAGCTGGTGACGACGCGCTCCACCGGGCCGCGGTCGTAGGCGTCGCTGGAGATGACACGTTGCGTGGCACCCGTGCGGGCTGGCTCGATGTCGAGCGGACCGTTTTCGGGGAACCCGATCACGGCAGCGGGATCTCCGGAGCGGGGTGCCGCAAGACGCAGTGGGGTCAGGCCGAGACCGTCTACGCGCAGGATGGCTATGTCGTTCTTCTCGTCGAAGACGACCACCTTTGCGGGCAGGAGCCGTCCCGTCCCCCCGACCTGTACCCGCGTCACCGTCTCCCCGGCGACGACGTGGGCGTTGGTGACGACGAGGTCCCGGCCCGCGACCCAGCCCGAGCCCTCCACGCCGTAGCCGCAGGCTATGCCCGTCACCCGCAGCGTACGCGCGCTCGCAGCCCGCACGTCGGGATCTCCGACGATGCTTCCTTCGGGGGCTGCGACCTCTGGTTCCGGGCCCCTGATCCGGGGCAGCGGCTCGAGATCGGCGACGGCCCGCGTAATGAGCCCGGAAGGTATTCGTTCGTTGAGGGACTGAAGTATCCTGGATTCCTGCACCGCAGGGTGCAGCCCCGCGAGGGGCGGTGACTGGAGGGCGAAGGCGCCGACGGCCCACACCAGCACGAGGGAGAGCGCAAAACCCAGTGCTGCCCCGCCGAGTCCGTCCAGCGTCTCGGAAGTCGGGCCCGTGAGACGGTTCCTGATCGAACCGCCTATAGTTCTGGCGACGACCTCCCCGAGCACGGCGAAGGCGAGGATGCTCCCGAGGGTAATACCAGCGCCGTAGAGAGGGTTTCCGTCCTCGGGCATGAGGGAGGGCGCGATTCTGGAGCCCACGGAGGCTCCGACGACCACGCCAACCAGCGAGAAGATGCCGGCGAGAAAGCCCGTCCTCGCGCCGCGCAGGATCACGACGACAACGAAGAGCGCGATGAACAGATCCAGAAAGTTGAGGCCGGCGAACTCCATCGACAGATTCTACCGCCGGTGCAAGCCCTTTACCGCGTATAATCTCTTGACCATGAATGCGGCGGAGTTCTTACCGGATGTGCAGGCGGTCCTCGAAGAGAGGAACGAACCATCCTACCGCATGCGCCAGATCTACAGAGCCCTCACTGGTTCCCTCGTGCGGGACTGGGGAGAAGCCACGAACCTGCCCAGGGGATTGCAGGCAGCGCTCTCTGAGGGGGCTCCGGCGGCCGCCCTGACTCTGGAGCGTGTCTCCCTGGCTACCGACGGTACGAGAAAGTACCTGTTCTACACCAGCGACGGCCACGCCATTGAGACGGTTATGATCCCCGAGAAGGACAGGCGCACGGTATGCATCTCTACGCAGGTCGGATGCGCGATGGGCTGCACGTTCTGCGCTACGGGGCTGCTTGGGATCAAGAGGAACCTGAAGGCGCGTGAGATCGCCGAGCAGGTCTTCGTGTGCGCCCGCGACATAGCGCCGGAGAGGGTGTCCAACGTCGTGGTCATGGGCATGGGCGAGCCGATGCTCAACTACAACGCGACGCTCGGGGCGCTAAGAGTCTTCAACGACCCTGACGGCTTCGGCCTTGCGGCGAGGCACATCGCGGTCTCGACCAGTGGGTTGGTAGAGAAGATCCGGCGCTTCGCAGACGAGCGGGAGCAGTTCCACCTGGCGATCTCACTCCACACCCCCTTCGATGACGAGCGACGTGAGATCATGCCAGTAGCAGCCCGCCATACCATCCCCGAGCTTATGGATGCTGCCCGCTACTTCGTAGCACGGACACGCCGCAAACTCTTCTTCGAGTACACCCTGCTCGCCGGCGTCAACGACCAGCCGCGCCACGTCGAGGCCCTGGCTGAGCTCCTCGACCACCCGCTCTACCACCTGAACCTGCTCCGCTTCAACTGGACGGATACGGGCTTTTCGGCCACCTCGAAAGCGGATGCCAAGAAGTTTCTCGAGTACGCCAGAGAGCTCGGCCTCTCGGCGACGCTTCGTCCGAGCAGGGGCCAGGACATAGACGCCGCCTGCGGCCAGCTCGCTGCGAAGGACCTGCGCGGGCGTCCCGCCGTTCCCATGGCCTAGCTCTTGAAGGGCGAACCCGCAGAGAGACTCGACCCGCGGGCGATCACGTTGTGGAAGATCACGGGCACCCTCAACATGTTGCCGCTCCTGGTCGGAGCTGGTTTCGTCAGCTGGGCGCTGGTACGGTTCGGCGGCGGATCCTTCTTCCTCGGGGTGCTGCCAGTGCTCGCTGTCCTTGTACTGGCCGGCGGGGTCGTCGGGGTGGTGCCTGGAATGCGGTGGAGGAGGTGGCGCTACGAGATTCGGCCCGACGAGGTGGATCTGCAGCGTGGGATCTTCTGGATCAGCCGCACGCTCGTGCCGCTGGCCCGCATCCAGCACGTGGATACCAGGCAGGGACCATTGCAGCGGCGGTTCGGGCTCTCGACCGTGGTCTTTTACACCGCGGCCGGGCCGAACCAGATCCCCGAGCTCTCGACCCCCGTCGCCGCCGAGGCGCGGGACCGCATCGCCGAGCTGACCGGGGAGCAGGATGAGCTCTGAGAAGCATCTCCACCCCGTCGGCATGCTCGTCGGGGCTATCAGTACGCTACGGCGCTGGATCAGCGGGCTCGTCCTCCCAGGCGCATTCTTACTGTTGAGCCAGGGGTTCAGCCTGTGGACGGTGACACTCTTCCTGCTCGGCATCATCGTCGTCGCCGTGCTTGCCTCGCTCTGGGGTTTTCTCTCCTGGCGGGCGACGACCTACGCGGTGACCGGCAACTCCTTCCGGTTGCGCCAGGGCGTCTTCCAGAAGAGCGAAAGGACTATACCGCTCGATCACGTACAGTCCGTGGATACCGTGCAGGGGATCATCCAGCGCCCGTTCGGCGTCTACGAGGTAAGGATCGAGACCGCCGGCGGAGGCGTGAGCGAGCCTGACGCCTCGCTCTCTGCACTGGATCGGGATGCGGTACAGACGCTGCGGCGTGAGATCGAAGGGTCACGAATCGAGAGGTCAGAGGAGACTACAGGTCCGACAGTTCTCCGGCGGCTCTCGACGCGCGAGTTACTGGTTGCCGGTGCCACTAGTGGCCAGATCGGGGTAGCCTTCTCGGTGCTCGCAATCGGGTTTCAGTTCCTGGACAATTTTTTCCCGGAGGATTTCGTCCGGCGCCTCGTCGAGACCCTCGCGCCGAATTGGCTTATGGTGCTCTTGATCCTGGTCCCCGTTGGCTTGCTCCTGGCCTGGCTTCTGGCGATAGCCGGAACCGTCCTCGCCTACACTGGTTTCACGCTCTCCCGCGAGGGGGACTTCCTGTACATCAAGCGCGGCCTTCTGGAGCGCCGCGAGGCGACGATACCGCTCGCCCGCATACAGGCCGTCCGCATCTCCGAGGGTCTCCTGCGCCAACCTTTCGGCCTCGCCTCCCTGCGCGTCGAGAGCGCCGGCTACGGCGAGGACTCTGGCGTCTCGGCTACACTCTTTCCTCTCCTGCCCCACGACGAGGTAGGGGAGTTCCTCGCCGTTGCGGCCCCCGAGTTTGCCGTTGCTCCGACCTTGAAGCCGCTCCCGCGCCGCGCCCTCCGGCGCTACGTCTTCAGGGCCACGTTCGTGTACCTGATCATCGCCTTCGCCGCCGCGCCTGTCTCCTTCCTCGTACTCCAGTCCGCCCTGGGCCTCCTCACGCTCTCCCTGATACTACCCGCCGCCGCGTACGGGTGGCTCTGTTACCGGGATGCCGGCTGGGCTATCGAAGAGGATCGGCTGGTCGTGCGCTACAGGAGCCTGGGCCGCAAGACCGCCGTCGCTCCCCGACGCCGGCTTCAGTCGCGCGGCGTGACGCGTAACCCGTTCCAGCGGCGTGCTCGGCTCGCTACGTTTCTTGCCGAAGTGGCCTCAGGATCTGGCGGATCCGCCTTGCGGGTCAGGGACCTCGACGCGGGAGCGGCCGAGACGCTGGCGGGGGAGCTGGGACCGGGAGCCCACCTCGAAAGAGCGTAAGGTCAGGTAGTACCTCCCGCGGCGCCCGCGATGGCATCAGGCGCCGGCATCATGGGAGTGTTCACACGCCTGACGGTACTCTTGCCTTCTTCGTCTTCCTCGAGCATCCAGACCTCGTCCACGAGGGCCGATTCCTGCACCTCGGCGACGTGGGAGATTATGAAGATCTGGCCGAAAGAACGCTTGAGACGCTCGAGCGCGAGTAGCACGTTGTTGCGCCGTCCGGCGTCGAGGCTCCCGAAGACCTCGTCGAGTACGAGGAAGCCTAGAGTGTTGCCTCCTCGGGAGGCCACGATCCTCGAGAGCGCCACCCTCGCAGAGAGGCTGGCGACATCTGACTCGCCGCCCGAGAAGCGTTCGATGGCGTAGGAGTCGTCGAAGCGGTCGAAGAGCTTGACGCGGTAGTTGTCGTCGAACTCCATCCGCTCGTAGCGGCCGTCCGTCAGGTCCCTTACGAGGTTGGACGCCTCGACCTCGAGCATCGGCCGCGCCCTCGCCGTCAGGCTGCGGAAGAACTCGGTGAAGAGGCTGTCCATCTCGTCCATACGCGAGGCCGCTGCCGCCTTCTCGTTGGCGAGCTTCCTGTCGTCGTCGAGGCGTTTTAGTTCTGTCTTGGCACGTTCGATGCGGTAGTCTGCATCTTTCCACTCGCCACCGATCCACACCCGCGCGTCGCTCAGCTTCGACAGCTTTTCTTCTGCAGCCGCTACGAGCTCCACGGAAGCTTCGTAGGCCGACTCGTCGAAGTCGAGGGCAGTGATCTCACGCCGCAATTTCTCCGCAGTGGTCTCTGCCGCCCCTCCCTGCTCACGGGCAGCCTGCAGCGCTTTCTCGACCTCGGGGCGCGTCGAGAGGCGCCGCTCCAGCTCTTCGACCCTGCCGAGCGCCCGTTCCAGCCGGTCCTTCTCCTCCCGCCTCTCCCTGTGCGCGTCGGCGTCGTAGGTGAGACCGGCCAGCGCATCGAGATCCTCCGCGAGCTCCGCGATGCGCCCCGTTAGCTTTGTGTGCTCGGCAGCCAGGCTCTTTACCTGCGGGCGGGCGTCGCGCAACTCCCTCAGACGGGCGCAGCGGGCGCGGGCCGCTTCGAGGTCGGCCTCGGTAGGTGCTTCCGTGCCTGCGATGCGAGTCTCGAGCTCCTCCAGTCCGGATCTGGCCTTCTCGAGCGCTTCGAGACGCGCTGCGACGCGGTCCTCGGCGCGGACCCTGGTCTCGCGCAGTTCTCGCCAGCGGTTGAGATTCGAGGCGACTCTCACTAGCTTCTCGCCGGTCTCGTCCGCCGAGGCGGCCAGCTTCCCGGCCTCTCCGGTCTCACGGTCGGCGCGGCGACGGATCGCGGCTGCCTGCCTCCTCAATGTGTCGGAGATCTCCGCCTGCTCCCCGCTCTCGAACTCCCTGTGGCAGGTGGGGCAGTGCTCCTCCGCGCCGCTGTCGATTGCCTCTCTTGCCTTGTCGATGTTCTTCGCTTCGCTCTCGTCGGCGTTGGCCTTTCCCCTGTGAAGCGCGGCGAGCTCGCGCAGCTTCTCCTCCTGCTCGCGCAGCTCGCGCTCTGCCCGCTCCAGGTCCTCGCCGCCAGAGAGGTCTTCGAGGGCCTCCACGAGCCCGGCCACTTCTTCCCGCGCCGCACTATATGACTCGTCGGCCTCGCCGACCTCCTTCGCCACGACCCTGTAGGCGTCGTGGTCCCCCGCAAGCCTCCTTAGCTCTTCGTGGCTACCCTCTGCTCTCTCCAGCTCCCCGGCGGCCCGTTCCAGCACCGCGAGGATCTCGGAGAGCAGCTCGGGACCGTCCAGGTCGAAGAGATCTTGAAAGCCTGGCAGAGCGTCGTCCTCGCCTCCGTCCAGCGACTCCAGATCGTCCGCGACCTCGCCCTCGATGTCCGAGAGGCGTCGCTGCGCCTGCATGTACTCCTTGCGATCACGGTCGCGCTGCTCGGAGCGACGCCTGTCCTCCTCGAGTCGTTCCAGCTCGAAGGTGACCTCCGGAAGCCTGGCTGTCCGGGGCTTCAGGCGGCCCAGTTCCTCCTCCGCGGCGGCGAGTTCGGCGAGGTCCTTCTCCGCCTCCGCGCGGCGGTCTCCTGCGCGGCGCCCGTCGGCTTCGGCCTCGCGCAGGTCGGCCGTGAGGCGCGAGTGCTCGCGGTATGTACTCTCCAGGGCGACGCGGACCTCGCGGGCGGATTTCAACTCTTTTTCGGCGGTGTCGTACTCCTCGGAGACCTTCTCCAGTTGGGTTTCGAGGCGGACGCACTCTTTGCTGGCCTCCTCCAGCTCGGTCTGGAGCGAGTCGAGGTCGGCCTCGGCGAGGCGGCCTTCGAGGAGCCGAGCTTCGGAACGGAGGTCGTTGCGATCCTCGCGCAGGAAAGATTGGGCCGTCTCGACGCTGCTGATACCGAGGAGCTTGCTGATCTTACGCACCCTGCTTATGCCCTCGTCGTGGGCGAAGAAACGAAGCTCTTTCTGGCGGGCGTAGAACGTCGCCTCGAAGGCCGTCCTGTCCATCCCAAGCAAGTTCTCCTCGACCCAGCGCGTCACGTCGGCCGTCCCGCTGACGATCGTCCTGCAGGCGGCGTCGATAGCCTCGGCGCTCGTCGAGCCGCTCTTCAAGCGCCGGCGCACGGTAAAGGAACCGCCGTCGGTCGCCAGTGTCACCTCGACGGTGGTCGGGTCCTTCGTCGAGCCGCCGCTCCAGGGGATCGACTCGTTGGCGAAGCGCGGTCCGCCGCCGCGAGAACCGAAGAAGGCCCACAGAATGCTCTCGAACAGGGTCGACTTGCCGGCGCCGTTCGGCCCGACGATCCCGATGGCTCCTTCCGGCGGGTAGAGTTCTACTGGTTCCCTCAGTTGCTTGTAGTTCTCTATAAAGAGGCGCTCCAGGATCACGCGGCGCTCTCCGGTTCCTCGCTCGCCGCCCGCGCCAGGTACGCGCGTCCCTTCTCGAGGAATTCTTCTGCGAACTTCGCCTCGAGCTCGCCACGCTCCTTGCGCTCGGCAACGAACGCCGCGAACTCTTCGCCGAGTGGTCCGAAGACGGCGGTCGAGGAGCCGTTCCTCTCCAGGTCCTCGGGTCGTTCCTCGGCGTGGATCTCCAGTGAGAAGTTCAGGCAGCGGCGCTGCAGATCTCGCAGCAGCTCGCGGTCAATGCCGCTCGCCACCCCGCGCCTGACGTCGTAGGCCCTGAGGCGCGCGATGACGCCGTCGAGGTCGACGCCCGAGGTACGATCTCGTACCTCGTCCGTCAGCTCCGTGGCGTCCATGTCTCGGGCGGAGATCTTCTTCAGGTCCAGCATCGGACGCGCCTCTATCTCGACGTGCTCGACGCTCTTCAGGCTCCCGCCGTCGAACTCTACGATGGCGAAGCCGGGCTTCGATTCGACCTCTCCGAAGCCGAAACGCTCCGTAGCCCCGGCGTAGAAGGCGTTCGGCTTGTGCTCGTGGAACTCGTGGTAGTGGCCGAGGGCAATATAGTCGAAGCCGCCCTCTAGCATCCCTGGCTGCAGATTAGCCTCTCCCATCTCGTGCTGGCGCGCCTCGAGGCCAGGCACCAACCCGTGCGTGACCAGTATGTTTATATCTGCGTCACGCTCCGGGGTAACGGCCCCCGTCCCGAAGACAGCGCCGTGCGGGACGAGCGTCACGCCCACGGTTGCACCATCTACATCGACGGGCTCGTAATCTATATCGAAGCCGTGGGCGGAGATCGCATTCACCAGGTTCGCGTATTCCAGGGCCGCGGTCGTAGAGCGGAGGCGCGGCGTCTCGTGGTTACCCGCTGCGACCAGGTAGGGGATTTCCTGGCTTGTGATGCGGAAAGTCTGTTTCAGGAAACCGATGATCACATGCGTCGCAGGGCGCACAGAATCGAAGACATCGCCGGAATGGACAACCAGGTCTACGTCGCGTTCCAAAATGGCGTCGACTGCCCGCCCGTAAGCCTCCTGGACGTCGACCTCGCGCTGATTGCGGCTAGTCTCCTGATGGAGCTTCGCGTACCTCGTGTACCCCAGGTGTGTATCCGAGATGTGGGCGATCCTTACGATCTCATTCCTCTATTCGAAACTGCGCTGTTCTGGTCGGCGCGTATGAGCGACTCGCCCGGCCTTCAAGCTCGTGTTTGACGTTTGGCGATCAGCGACCGGATCTCGGGCACGAGTTCGTTCGGTACCTCAATGAAGGTCTGGGCCCGGTCCTCGAAAGCAGCTTCATCTTCAGCGGTCGCTTCTTCTTCTGTCTGCTCCTCGTAGTACCCAAGGACCTTCCGCACTCTCTCTTCGTCCCAACCCGGAGGGAATTCCGCCTGGCTCATCGTGTTCCTCTCTGACGGCGACGTCTCCGGTAGGCTACCAGAGGCTTGCCCGTCAACTCGTACGCGGTGATCACGAATACACTATCCGGCTCGGGATCCGGCACGTAGATGACTCGCAGGTATCTGCCAGCAAGTGTCCGACCGATAGCGACGCGCGATCCTTCTCTCCCCGGACGGTCTTCGCCGGGACGATTGAGTACCTCGACCACTTCTTCTTCGCTGACCCGATGACTGTTGATGTGTGGTTCGTTAGTCTCCGGGTCCACGTAGAAACGCACGTCCATCCACACTCATGATACCTGATCGCCTGCGGTGCTCCTCCCAAGGGACGGACCAGACTTGGTGAGAGGTTCTGGTCGAAGAGCAGCCTCAAAAAGAGGGCTCTGCCACGAACCTGCGCTCGAAATCAGCGGCGAAAGCCAGGCTGGCGCGAATATCTTCCGCCTCCAGACAGGGAAAGTCGGCCAGGATCTCCTCCTGAGACATTCCGGACGCGAGGTAGCTAAGGACGTCATAGACGGTGATCCTCATTCCCCTGATGCACGGCTTCCCGCCCCGCATATCGGGATCTATGGTGATGCGCTCCCGGTAGTCCACACTAGAAGTCTACGTCGCGAGAGGAGCCAGTTCAAGATTCAAACGCCCCTGCTCTATGAGCTTAGCGTACTCTGGCCTGATCCAACTGTGTGCAGCATGGATCGACTGATCCTACAAGTAGGTTATACGGAACTGCTCGCATACCACTCATCCGATCCAGGCCGGAGAGTGTCTGCTGGACCTCGCACCTGCGGGGTGGACGCTTTCCAAGGCACTGGACAGTGCACTCAATCTACGCCTTCTGCAGCAGAGACTTTTCGACGGCTTGAGGTAAGTCCGTGAGGACAAAATACTCGGCCGGGTAAAGATAATCGTCGCCGCTTTCGTCTATGATCCGGAGGTCGCCATCCGACTTGGCTTCTTCGTCGGGCAGCACGCGGTAGATCTTGTGCAACTCCAGAGAGGCAAAGTAGCCGTTGTTGTATACGCAGACAGCGAACCTGACGTTGTGCTGTGTCTCGGCCATATCTAATCCAGATACCGTTTCCGCTTCATTTCCTTTTTGCCGATGCCGTGCGCTTCGTACCAGTGAAGTTCGGCCAGCCGGATTCTACCATCGCGCAGTTGTACCCGCGCTACACCTTTGAGCTTCCGCCACCTGCCACTGCCATAGGCCCGGCGTAATCTCGCAATTTCCCTGATACTGCTACCGACCGCTAAGGTCTTTACCTCAGAGATGTCACCGACGATCTCGAAGCTCATCGAGACTGCCCCCGGATGTCCCTCGGCTAGTCCCTCATCCGATCCAGGCCGGAGAGAACTTTGGATGCGTCGCGGCGGCTCGCCCCGGTCCTCGCGGGACGTTTGAGGTTCCAACGGAAGTTCTTATAGGGGTCGGCCGCGCCGTGGCCGGTGCGGTGTGCCGCCTGCACGGCGTCGAGGGCCTCGTAGACTTGCTCTTCGGGCACGCCCGCTATCTCGGAGCGGATGGCGGCGATGGCCGGTGGCTTGGCCGTCAGGTTGCGCATGACGGCGAGGACGGAAGACGCTGGGTCACCGCGCTGTTCGCCGAAGATGTCGGTGCCCTGCTTGCCCATGAGGACCGGCGGGCGCGGGAAGCGCCCGAATACAGGCACGGCGTAGTGGGCGTGACGCAAGAGAAGGCGGCCCTTTTCGAGCTGGAGTAGCTCTTCTCTCGTCGTCCCCGAGAAGGAGCGGTAGCTCGCGTTGGTGAGCTCCTCGTCGCCGATGCGGCCGTAGAGACTCGTCGCGGCGTTGCCTATGACCTCGTCTTCGACCTTGCTCCTGAACTGCTGCGCCCCGAAGAGCGTGAGGCTTAGGTGCCGCCCCCGAGCGGAGATGTCGACGAGCGTGTCCTTCAAGGACGAGGTTCTGGAGTGGCCGGATGGGGCGTACTTGTTTAGCTCGTCTACGAAGATGATGAGCTTGTCCACCCCGAGCCTGCCTGTCTCTGCGAGCTCCCAGATCTTCGAGATAACGCTTGTGACGATGAGATCCTGTGGCACACCGGTGAGCTGGGAGATGTCAACGACGCGCATCTCGTTGTCCTCGAAAGGGCCGTCAGCGCGAGGCAGGTCGCCGTGCTCGACGCGCCCGTGCGCCAGGAGACCTCCGCACTTGTTCGGGAGCACCTTGAAGCGGTTGCGGACCTTGGCGATGGTCATGTGGTTGTGGCCGTTCCAGGATGAGACGTTCTTTCCTGCCTCGCGTGCGGCCTCGAAGTAGTCTTCGATCTCATCGAGAAGCGCGTAGAAATCCGCCGTCGTCCTGACGCCCCTGTCGCGCAGCTCCTCTATAAAGCCGCGGAACTTGTCGTCCATGTCCGATGGCTCGAAGACGTAGCCGGCGTAGGGCAGTACGTCCCCGAGCTCCCAGATCACCGGATACACGCAAGAATCTTCCCCTCGCGCTCTCCTCAACGTGTTCAGCTTGCGCGCGGGGATGCCCTCAGCGTGCACGATCCGCTCCCCCGACTCCATCCCGTAGCGCAAGGGAGCGAAGACCCTGAGGTTCTCGAAAGGCCTGACCTCGATACCAAGGGACTCATACATCTCCCGATCCTCGGCCGGCAATCCCCGCTGCCCGGCCTTCTCGTAGCGCTCAGCCAGCTCGGGGTCATCTTCCGCGCTCACCTCGACCGGCTTGTCCAGAAAGAGGAGGTCTGCGCCCTTCACATTGAACATGAGCGCGGCGACCTTCTTATCCTCGACGGTCTGGAACGTGCTCGCTATTGTAAAGAGGGCGTGGCTGGTCTTGGTCGAGAGACCGCTCATGCCCGTGATGTTGAGATGGCCAGCCTCGGGCCCGAGCAGGTACTCCTCGTCCACGTAGAGGGGGGTGCGCTGAGGACTTCCGTTCTTCTCGTTGCCGTTCTCGTGCAGGAGCATCGGGATGCGGTGGCCCGAGAAGTCATCGGTCCCGAGGGCGAACTCGATGGCCGCGTTCGTGGCGAAGAAGACGGGCCCGGTGCGCACGGGACGTTTGGACTTCTTTCTATCGTCACGGTGTTTGGTGGCCAGGACTCGCGCTCTGAAGACCAGTATCTCGACCCGCTCGGAGAGTGCCTCGAGAGAGGGGTCCCCGTCGTAGGCGTAGAAGTCATCGAGGAAGCTCTGCAGATCTGAGTAGCGGCGTGGGTCGTCGAGGACGGCGACGGCCGTTGCGTCCTCTGACTCGGCTGCGACGATGTGCCCGATGTCGAGGTTCTGGGCGGCTTCGGTCTCCGCAGTCCAGAAGAAGAACTCGTGGGCCGTGGCCGGGCTCTCCTCGCTGGTAACGACCCGGCCTATAGGACCTGAGGTCAGATCCAGAAACTTATCGTGCAGCATCTAGTTCCTCCCGTTCGATGCGAGTTGGCGCTCCAGCCGTGCGTAGGCCCGCTCCGAGCCCTGCGCCAGCGGCTTCAGGATCTTCTCGACGTACTGGATCGGGTAGATCATCGCCGGCCACCTCGGGTCGGGCTTCGCAAGGGGCGCCCGCTCGGCGAGGATCCAACGCGATATCTCATCGATTAGCTCCGGTTCTGTGTCGCGCGGCGCTTCGACGCGCATCAGCGAGCCGAGGGCGTCGGCGCCTGGCTGCGGCGGCCACATCCTGAGGTACCAGGAGGTGCGCCGCTCGCCCTGGTCGCGACGGAGCTGCCAGTCGGGGACGAAGCTCGTCGTCCGCATCCCTGGCCCAAGGTCGAGCAGCATCCCGACGTCCTTCCCCACGAACTCGGGACGGGCCACGCTCTTTATGAGGCCGATGGCGCGCCTGTTCGATTCCCTGATGTCTTTGAGCTGCCCGTCTACCGCGATCCAGGCTTCGGAATCCTCGAGAACCCTGTC
>JBPCIR010000049.1:0-2769 GCA_051006095.1 Rubrobacter sp.
CCCATCGCTCGCCGTTTATCGGGCCGGGACACCCCAGCGAAGCCAGGATACCCCGGCCCTTGGCTGAGAGGAGAGAGATGGTGGATGTTGAGTTGGGCACTAACATCTTGGGCTTTCCTAAGGCTGCTTATGATGTAGGCATCGACGGTCCCCGGACGGAGATCGCGGTTAATGGATACGAGAACGACACCTACGAGGACGTAGCGCGGCAGATCTGCCACGCCCTGGCTGTGCTGGGGTTCAGGGGTGAGGTTAGGCTGTTCTGCGACGGAGGAGCCGAGGAGGAGGAAAAGCGGGAGATCTTCGCTAACGTTGGCCACCTCAAAGGCGTGCTCTGGCTCACCGACGAGTATGCTGCGCGCGTGGCCGCAGAAGAGGTAGAGCAGGCCGAAAAGGAGGATGCCGATTTCGGCAGGATCATGCGGTTCATGCAGGAGGAGGGGCTTAGGCGCGGGCTCAACAAGGAGGAGCGGGAGCAGCTGACACTAGGGGAGGCGTTCAAGGATCCCGAGGGTCAGTAGAATACCTGTACCATCCTCCGGGGCCGGGGTTCTACTAGGTCCCGGCCTTCGCTTTTAGCCCTTGAAGCGTAGCGCGGGGCCTCGGGTGGTGCGAGCATGACTATGGAAGCTCACAGCACGCGGGCCTCGTGGGAATTCATCGCCGGTTCATTGCCCACTGCTACCGTACTGATCCAGGGATCATTTAATTTAGGTTGCCTCTGCGCCCTCTTCAACACTGAAGAACCCGGTCCTGGTGTGAGTTCGAGACGTACTGCGGAAATGCTCTTTGAGAGGCACATAACGTATAATGCGAACCACTCACCAGCGTGTTGGAGGGCATCGCAATATCCTGGTAGGGAGACCCGGTAGCGCTGAAGGCACTTGGGGCAGATCCCGGATACGGGAGGCGAACGTAAGACCGTAGATGGCCAATCGAAACGGATGCGGTATCAACCTAACGTGGGCAGTCTCCCGGACTTGCACTCGCGGGCGGGAGAAAGACAGGGCGACGGGGTTCTATGAAACGCTTTCTTGACATAGCTCTGCGCTATGGTGTGGCGGCACTGGCAGTCGGGGTGGCGCTGCTGGTCAAGTTGCTGCTCGATCCCCTGACCGTGCAGGACACGCCGTTCCTGCTGGTCTTCGGCGCCATAATAGTGAGCTCCTGGTACGGCGGCCTGGGACCTGGGCTGATGGCTACAGGCCTGAGTGCCCTCGCGACCGACTACTTCTTCCTCTACCCGGTGGGGTCCTTCACGGTGTTCAGCCTGGAGGGGGTAGACGTGGCCGCGTTCTTGCTCGAAGGGGTGCTGGTCAGCGTGCTGACGTCATCGCTGCGCTCGGCCAGAAACCGGGCCCAGCACAGCACGCTGGCGGCCAGGGGGCATCAGGAGAGTCTGCGCGAGAGCGAGGAGATCTTCCGTCTGATGGTCGAGGGGGTGAAGGACTATGCGATCTTCATGCTCGACCCTGGAGGGTGTGTAACGACCTGGAACGAAGGCGCCGGGCGCATAGAAGGTTACGGGGAAGAGGAGATCCTGGGCCGGCACTTCTCGGTCTTTTACCCTGACGAAGATGTGGCGAGCGGCCACCCCGAGGAGGCACTGCGCGCGGCGTTGAGAGAGGGCCGTTACGTAGAGGAGGGGCTGAGAGTCCGCGAGGACGGGTCCAGGTTCTGGGCTAGCGCCGTTATCACAACTCTCAGGGACAGGAGAGGTAACCTCAAAGGTTTCTCGGTGGTGGTGCGCGACGCGACGGAGCGCAAGCACGCGGACGATGTGCTGCGATTCCTAGCCGAGAGCGGCGCGACGCTCGCTTCTTCGCTCGACTACAGGACCACGCTGGCCAACGTGGCCCGCCTCGCCGTGCCGACCCTGGCCGACTGGTGCGCTGTTGATGTACTGGAGGAGGACGGCTCCGTCGAGAGGCTCGCCGTGGAGCACCACGATCCCGAGAAGGTCGCGCTCGCCTACGAGCTGCAGGAGCGCTACCCATCGGATCCCGATACGACGCGAGGCGTGCGCAAGGTTCTCGAAACCGGCGAGCCGGACATGATGGCGGAGATCCCCGAAGAGGTCCTGGACGAGGCAGCCCTGGACAGCGAGCACAGGACGATAATGAGGGAGCTCGGCTTGAGGTCCTACATGGTCGTGCCTATGGTCGCGCGGGGGAGGATGCACGGGGCTATCACGCTGGTGTCAGCGGAGTCTGGGCGGCGCTACGAGGAAACAGACCTGCGGCTCGCCGAGGAACTGGCAAGGCGGGCCGCCATGGCGGTGGACAACGCGAAGCTCTACGAAGAGGCGCAGAGGGAGATCGCGGAGCGCAGGGACGCCCAGGAGGCTCTGCGCCAGAGCGAGGGGCGTTACAGGACCGTGGTCAAGCAAGCCGCCGAGGGGATCTTCGTCGTCGATATCGAGACCAAGCTCATACTCGAAGCGAACGCCGCGTACCGGGATCTGCTCGGGTACAGCGCCCAGGATATGCTGGGGCTCGGGCTAACCCTCTACGACGTCGTCGCGCACGACCGCGAGAGCGTCGACCTCTACGTAAAGCGGATCCTGGATGAGAGGGTGCACTTTATCGGGGAGCGGCGTCACCTCAGGAAGGACGGCTCGCTGGTAAACGTCGAGGTCAGTTCGAGTGTGATCTCCTACGGCGGCGGCGAGGCGTTGTGCGTAATCGTCCACGATATATCAGAGCGCAAGCGTTCCGCGGAACGTCTGCAGCGCAGCCTGGACGCCTTGCTAGGCCTCTACGAAGCGGG
>JBPCIR010000050.1:0-5076 GCA_051006095.1 Rubrobacter sp.
CTTCGAAGGCTCCAGCGTACAGTCTTTCCGGCCACTCATCAGGACAGGACCTGAAGTATACCGGAGGCGGTTGCTACGTGGCCATCACCGCCACTCCGAAGATCGGAAAGCCTCGAGGCTCGTGGAAACGAAGGCTGTAGGCTCAGGCGTTCTCCGACGCGGACCGTAGTGCTTGCCGCCTGTGGAGGGCATCATCGCGTCCGCCGAGTGTGAGGACCTCGAGTTCACAGTCCGTCAGCCGTCCGAGGTTTCTCCAGTGCGTACGCAATAGCCTCCTCGAAACCCAGCCCCCTCCCTTCAGCCCACACAGCATCCCACCTTGCCTCTGTTAGCCGTGGGCGGACGGCCGCCAAGTAAGGCTCCCGCAGTGCGTGCTCTCTTGGCTCTTGCCGGTAGCCTACCGCCTCCCGCAGGGCCTCGGCGGCGCCGAAGAGCCTGGCCACCCGTTCCGCATCTCCGCTGGCAGAACACGCCAGCCCATCCAAAGCCTCCGCGGCGACAAGCTTGTCGCCCAGTTGCCGGCTCAGCGCGAGGCTCTCTCGGTGCAGGACTTCAGCCTGTTGTTGGTCACCGCGCATTAGTGCTGCCCATCCCAGGTTGTCGAGGGCGTATTGGAGGCCACCTCTATTCCCCCGTTCCCGGTACAATCCTGCAGCCTCCTCGTTTAGCATGGCCCCTCGCTCGTGATCGCCCTGGAGCAAGAACTCTGCGCCCACACTGATCAAAGCGGAGGCGAGCAGTGCCTTGTCGTCCAACTTCCGGGATAGGGCCAACCCCTCTTCATAGAACTCATTCGCTTCCCCGTGATCCCCTCGGTCGCTCGACACGTTGCCCAGTCGTAGCAGGGATGATGCAACACTCCGCTCGTCCCCCGCTTCCCGGCTGAGCGTGAGGCTTTCTTCATAGAGCTGTGCCGCCTGGTCGTGATCTCCGCGCACATAAGCCGCCGACCCCAACATGCGTAGGAAGGAGGCCGTAACACGGCTCTCGATCTCTACTCTCGCACTAACACGTAGACCTTCCTCGGCCGCAGCCACCGCCCGATCTATGTCGCCTTGATCGTCCGCGAGCCAGCCCACCGCCTCCAACGCCTTTGCCCGCACCGCTGAGGCGCGTCCGTCCTTGGCCAGTGCTTCCTCGAGCCATCTCCTACCCTCGCCGTAGTATCCCCTCGCATACCAGAACCGCCACAACGTTCCTGCCAATCGCAGCCCCAGTTCGGCCTCCTCTGACTCTAGTGTCCAGGAGAGAGCCGCCCTCATATTGTCGTGCTCTACGTCGAGACGTTCTAGCCACGTCGCTTCATCCGGTTGTCGCAGCTTCGATTCGCCCTGCTCTGCCAGGGCGAGGAAGTACTCGGCGTGCAGCCTGCTTGTCTCCTCGGCATTGCCACGGACCTCCAGCCTTTCCCGGGCGTACTCACGGAGAGTCTCGAGCATCACGAAGCGCGGTTCACCCCCCGCCTCTTCTTCCTGCCGCAGGAGGCTCTTGTCCAGGAGCGAGGAGAGGCCCTCGAGGACATCGACGGGCAAGTCGGCCTCAGCGTCACATATGGCCTCCACGGCTTCCAGAGCACACCCACCAGCGAAAACCGAGAGTCTCGCGAAGAGTGCCTGCTCGCCTGCGCTGAGCAGAGCGTGACTCCATGCGATCGCGCCCCTCAAGGTCCTTTGTCTCTCTGGGAGATCGCGGGCCCCACCCGTTAGGAACTTCAAGGGATTGCTGAGCCTGGAACATATCGCCTGGGGCGAGAGCAGCTTTGTCCTCGCCGCGGCGAGCTCTATTGCCAGAGGCAACCCGTCGAGACGGGCGCAGATCTCGGCGACCGCAGGAGCATTCTCGTTCGTCAAGGAGAAATCGGCCTTCGCGGCGTGGGCACGCTCTGTGAAGAGTCTGATCGCCTCGTACTGTCTCAGTGTCTCGATCCGCGGTAGGTGTCTTGGGTCCGCCAGTTCGAGCGGTCTTACCCCGTACTCGTGCTCGCCGTAGACTCGGAGTAGAGTACGGCTGGTCACCAGTACCTCGAGGCCGGGGCAGACCGAGAGCAACTCCCCCACAAGCGGAGCGGCGTCGACCACCTGTTCGAAGTTGTCCAGGACAATGAGCAACTCCTTGTTGCTCAAGAACTCCCTCAAGTCCTCCTCGAGGGCCCGCCCCGCGGTCTCACTCACCGACAAAGCCTCCGCCACGGTGGACGCTACCAGCTCGGGGTCGCTTATCGGGGCCAACGCCACGAAAAACACCCCGTCTTCGAACTCGTCGATCAGCTCGGCGGCCGACTGCAGCGCAAGGCGTGTCTTTCCCGTCCCCCCGGTGCCCGTAAGGGTGAGCAAGCGTACGCCTTCACTCCTCAGCAGATCCGAGATCTCCGCCACCTCGCGTTCGCGCCCGAGGAGTGGCGTGGGCTGGATGGGAAGGTTGTTCAGGCGCGCGTCCAGGGTCTCAAGCGGCGGGAAGGTAGAGGGCAGATCGGGAGCAGTTAGCTGAAAGACATGCTCGGACCCGAAGAGGTCCTTCAGGCGCCTCACCCCCAGGTCCCTAAGTCCAGCCCCGGGCGGTAACTTCTCGCGCACCAACTCATGGGTAGAGTGCGAGAGAAGTACTTGCCCACCGTGTCCGGCCGAGAGCAGCCTGGCCACCCGGTTCAAGGGAGCGCCGAAGTAATCCCCGCCCCGCTCCTCCGCAGTTCCAGCGCATAAGGCCATCCTGACCCTCAGAGGTCCAGCCTCTTCCCACGCCTCAGAGAGTAAGGACTTCTGGGCCTCAAGAGCCGTTTCGACGGCTTCCGGGGCCGTCGAGAAGGCGGCGCAGAAGGCGTCGCCCACAGTCTTGAAGACGACCCCACCATAGGCCTCGACAACGTTTCGTAGCAGATCGTCGTGGCGAGAGAGAGCCTTGGACATGGCTTCGGGGTCGCGTTCCCATAGTCTCGTAGAGCCCTCTACGTCGGTGAACAGGAACGTTACTGTGCCTGTTGGAAGCTGTGTCATTGACTCTGGCCCACCCGGCGCTCCTTCCGACAAGGAGGATTATGGGCTATTTGCCGCCTCATGGCGACTGCCACCGAGGCAGAGAGTTATCGATGAGAGACCCTCGATCCGGCTTCAGCGCCGAACCGCCCGTCCTGCAAGCTCCACCGTCAGGGTGGCGACTGCGGCGACCGTAGCCGGCAGGGCGTAGAGTCCTGCCGCCAGCGCGGAGAGGTCGTGGATCGCTGAGGCGAAAACCCTCTCGGAGCCTATTCTTAGAAGACCAACCAGGAGGATCCCGCCACCGAAGACCAGTAGGAGCATCGGTAGACTCGCAAGGTCTTCCCGGCTGGGTACGCTTCCAAGCGCGAAGCTCAGAGACAGGTACGCCCAGATAGTGGCCAGCACCGGGGTATCGGATACAAACCCGCTCGCGAATATTCCATTTGCCAGGACCCCAACCGATGGGTTGACTGCATCTTGAAATGTGAGGGGCGTGAGGAACGCGGTGACTGCCAGGATTCCCATGGGGTTCAAGATTATCGGCGCGAGCCCGATGATCGCCCCAATGGGGAAGGCGCGACGTTCGTGACGGACGTAACCCAGGACGAGACGTCCATCGTCCGATCTGCCTGGCGAGAATGGTGCGAAGCGGGCGACCCTGGTACGCGTGAGGAGGCACGCCAGGTAGTGGGCGCTTTCGTGAAGGATCACACCCGGGAACACCAGGAGGTAGAAGGCCATACGCCCCAGGACATGCCCGCTTCCCGCAAACCCCGAAATCCTCATCAGGCGGCCCATCAAGCTGGAGCCAGCGGCGTACAGGATGGTCACTTCTATGGCAAAGAGGAGCGATGCTTGCAGCGTTGCTCCGCTGTCTATCTTTGCACCAACACTCTCACACCGGTACCAAGAACTCACCCGTTGCGAACCACCACAGAGCATCGAGCAGTAGGAACGTCCCCACAAGCAAGACGACACCCGTTACCAGACGCACCATCAACGGGCTTATTCTTGCCCAAAGAGTTCGGACCCAGGTCACGATTCGCTCGTTTTCGCCGATCAGCGCGAAAGCGAGCACCAGGACCAGCGGGGTGTGGCTAACCAGCGTCCACATCGAATGGGCTGCTACCACAGACCAGTAGTGCTCCGCTCGTCCGGCGATCACCACGAGCGAGACGAAGGTAGGGTCGGCGATCGCCGCGAACGCGAAGATCATCCCCGTTCCGGCGAGAGAGATCAAGCCGAGGCCGCGCGGGGTGCTTGGCTTCGGCGGACCCGAGTCCGGCCTCAGAATTCGCACGACGCCCCAGATCAGCAGTCCCACTCCAAGGACGATATCTACGAACGCCGCCAGCCGATCTTCCGTGGGATTGTGGGGAAGAAGCATGCCCCAGTCGATGCCTTCGATTCGCGGACCTACTATGAGCGAGAGGGCCGTACCGAAGGCGACGGTGCCGAGGATGCAGAAACATCCGAAAGCCAGAAGGGCGCGAAGGCGCGCCCCACCAGCCAGGGCTCCGACGGCGAGCAGTGTCCCCGTGATGTCGAGGCTGGCCAACCCAAGGGCGAACGCGGTGAGCAGGAGTTTGATCACGCTCCAATGGTACCCTCTTTGCAGGTACGCCCCTGCCAGGGAGCGAGATCACCTGCCCTTATACCCCAGACTCGAACAGAAGCCGTCGCCCTTCGGGGTCTACAGAAGACCGCGCCTTACAGGGCCGGATCGGGGCTCAGGGAAGTAGGAGCGTCCTCGGCGAGGTGCACGTCAGCGCCGCGGGGTATCACGACGACAGGCACCGGCGAGCTACGGACGATCTTCGTCGAGTTCGAGCCGAGGAAGACTCTTGCTACGGGTCCGAGCCGGCTCGACCCGACCACGAGTACTTCGCCTTCCTCCCACGGTAGCGAGGCCAGCGCGTCCTCCCAGTTGCGGCCGCTGGCGACGCCGGCCTCCACCGTGACGTCGTCATGCAGCGTGGCCAGTGCTCTGTTCTGCGCCTCCGCCGCCTGCGCGCGCCACTGTTCGGCGACGAGGCGCTCCGCATCGTAGCCGACTTGCGAGGGATACATCTGCCTATCCCTGACGACGAGGGTGGTGAGCCGC
>JBPCIR010000051.1:0-4619 GCA_051006095.1 Rubrobacter sp.
TCGAGCGCGTCCAGCAGTTCGGGGGCGCGCGACAGTTCACCAGAGCTGCCGAGTGCTTGTATTTCGCCGCAGATCTCCGCCATGTGCACCGCTCCCATGTAACCGGAGCCGCCTTTGAGCATGTGGACCGTTTCCTCGACTTTTTGGGCATCTCCTCTGTCGGCTGCCAGCCGCAACTCCTCCAGCCGGAGCGGGACGTCGTCGATGAAGAGCCCGACGATCCTGCCCAGTTTGTCCGGTTCCCCGTCTTCCTGGGGTCCGCGCCGGCTCTCGAGCACGGAGAGGTCGAGGGCAGGAGGTTCCTGTTCGGGCTTTGGGATCCAACGCCCAAGCACGGTCTCGAGCTCCTCATGCCTCACCGGTTTGGCTATGTAGTCGTCCATGCCTGCGGCCAGGGCTTTCTCCCTGTCTCCTTGCATGGCGTCGGCGGTCATGGCGATTACCGGGGTGTGCCGCGCCGACCCCTCGCGACGACGGATCTCGGCTGTCGCCTCGTAGCCGTCCATCTCGGGCATCTGAACGTCCATTAGCACCGCTGCGTAAGGGATATTCGAGAGGGCTTCGACGGCCTCCCTCCCGTTGTTCACGGCGTCTACCCTGTAACCGGACCTCTCTAGCATCCTTATAGCCACCATCTGGTTTACGGGGTAGTCCTCGGCGAGGAGGACGTGGCCGAGGGACGGTCGGACTTCGGCCGCCGGGGTCGCGTGAGAAGCCGGCCGCACGCCTCCCTGAGGTGGTCTGGCCTGTGTCTCCGCAGGGGTGCCAAGCATCGTCGCGAGGGAGTCGTGGAGCTGCGACTGGCGCACCGGCTTGCTGAGGACGACCTCTACGCCGGCCTTGCGGGCATCTTCGTTGATGTTGATGCCTATAGAGGTGAGCAGCACCAGCCTGGTAGAAGAGATCGCGGGGTCGGAACTTATGGCCCGGGCTAGTTGGATGCCGTCCATATCAGGCATCTGCATGTCCAGAACCGCCAGGTCGTAAGGCTCTCCGTTTTCGACCGCGGTCCGGAGTAACTCCAGCGCCTCGGCCGCATCCTCTGCCATGCCGTCGCTCATGCCCCAGGAGGTGATCTGCTTGTGCAGTATGCGGCGGTTGGTCTCGTGGTCGTCCACGATGAGCACGCGAAGGTCGCGCAGGCCAGCGCGGGGGACGGGGGCCGTCCGCCCATCCTCCGACCTCTTCTCGAGTCTCGTGGTGAACCAGAAAGTGGAGCCGACGCCTGGCTCGCTCCTCACGCCTATCTCTCCCCCCATCATCAACACCAGTTGCTTGCTGATGGCCAGACCTAGCCCCGTGCCCCCGTAGCGGCGGGTGGTGGAAGCGTCGGCCTGGGTAAAGGGTTTGAAGAGCCTCGAACGCTGCTCTTCGGTCATGCCTATGCCAGTATCGCTGACCTCGAAACAAACCGTGGCCGTGTCAGGAGCGTCATCGACGAGCTCGGCCCGCAGGGTCACCTCCCCCTCCTCGGTGAACTTGATCGCGTTGCCGAGGATGTTGGTGAGGACCTGCCGCAGACGAAAAGGGTCGCCCCGCACAGCGGTCGGCGTGCCGGGCTCGACGAAGCTGGCCAGTTCCAGATCCTTCTCGTGGGCGCGTCCGGCGAGCAGGGCGGCGACCTCTTCGACTTCCCTCCTAAGGTCGAAGTTTATGGTCTCCAGGCTCAGGCTGCCGGCCTCTATCTTGGAGAAGTCCAGGATGTCGTTGAGGATGGCGAGCAGACTCTGCCCCGAGTAGCGCACCGTCTCCGCGTACTCGCGTTGCTCCTCGCCGAGGGGGGTCTCCATAAGGAGGTCCGTCATGCCTATAACGCCGTTCATTGGCGTTCTTATCTCGTGGCTCATGTTCGCCAGGAACTCGCTCTTGGCGCGGTTGGCCACCTCTGCCCTCTCCCTCGCCGCCCGCATCTCCTCCTCGGCCCGTTTGCGCTCGCCGTCGATCCTGTAGAGCAGGCGTGCGCTCCACCACACCAGGGCGGCGATGATGAACATATTACCCACGGTGTTCAGGGATACCCCGAGTTCTGTGTCGTAGAGGCCGACCTGTTGCCCCCTGAGCCTGAGCCAGCCGAGCGCCAGCGGGATCAGGATGGCGGCTGGCAGCAGACGGCGCGCCACGACCCCTCCCATATTGCGGCTGGTGACGACGACCATAAGGCCACGCTCGGGGCGCGCGCACAGGACGCCGGCCGAGAGCACGACGAAAGTCATCGAAGCTATGGGGATGTAGGAGGTGTTGCCGTACAGATTCGAGACGCCGTAAATATAGCCGGCGAAAGCCAGTACGGAGAACACGAACACAGCCAGGGCGAGGTACTGGGAGCCCCAGCGCCCATGGCGGGTCCGCGCGTCCAGGTAGAATAGCGCGCCCCCGATCAGGACGAAGTCGAGCGCCGTGTCAGGCGCCATCCTGTTTGGGAAGCCCGTAAACGCGGCCTCCGAGACAAGCCTCCCTGGGAACAGGATCTGGTCGATACCAGGTTCGAGGCCAAAAAGCACCTGGATCAGCCTGGTCAGGCCGAGGAGGGCAACCACGAGGGCGCATGCGCGGGAGATCCAACGCCCCCACCCTTCCGCCCGCTCATCCTGCAACAGCCAGGCCGACACACCGGCCAACAAGAGACCCACAGCCGAGACGGGGTTCATCGCCACAGGACCTGGCAGGACTTGCCTGAAGGCTCCGGCATCGAATGTCCAGCCAGCGAGAACCCCGCAGCCGACGAGTACGGCCACGACGCTCGAAGCCCGCGAGAATGTTTTCAGGAAGGCAACAAGACCAGGGATGGAATCGCCCCCCAGCCCGGGTCGCCCCGCCGTTCCATGTTCCTGCCTGGCTATCTCGAACTCCCGTTACCGGCTGTTCCCTACAACAACCGGGAGTATTGTACTCCACGGCGCAACTCCGGCTCACGCAGCGCAAGGGATCAGGTATCAGGTGTCAAGCTACAGGTCATTCCCGCAGCCCCATCACCCGTCATTCCCGTTCCTCGTAGTGGGCGGGGCCCGTACGCGATGGCGGGCTCCGTCGTGCCGTTGGCATTCACCCGGACTTGGTATTATTCGCTACGCTAGCCTCTCAAGCGCGGAACGCAGCAGCGTGCGCGCGTTCGAGCGCATCACCTCTACCGCCTCCTCCCGCGAAAGCCCGCCCATGTCGGTAAGCCATACGAAAGCCTCGATGCCGATCGTGGCGCCGATGCTGTAGATCAACCGCCTTAGCTCTGGCTCTGGCATTCGCCCGCGCAGGGGAGCCAGGGCATCCTCGACCCATTCGATGCGTCGCCCTCGCCGCAGCGGCGGGCTCTCGCCGCCCGCGGGTTCGCCTTCGAGCGCCAGCCGCAGTTGGGTGCGGTACTCGGGCTCGTGCTCGACGATTTGCCGCGTCAGGCTCTCGGCCACGATCTCCAGCCGAGCCAGCGGGTCCTCCGGCGGGTCCGTCCCAAGCAGCGAGTCCATCTCGATCTCCGGAAAGGTGGCGGCCAGCAGCGCCCGGCCGTTCGGGAAGTAGCGATACGCCGTGGTACGGCCGATGGACGCCTCCGCGGCCGCCTCCTCGAGCGTGGGGGTTACCCCCCTCGCCAGGAGCTGGCGGGCGGCCGAGATCAGCGCGTCCCTCGTACGGGCCTTCTGACTGGTACGCCCTGTATGTAAATATGGAACATCCATATCCATTATGGTATCATGTGTACCATAAAGAGCCAAGTGCGCCGTAGGTCGAAGGTGCACACAAGGAGGAGAAGGCAATGAGCAAAGCAGTCCCGATCATCAGGGGAGATGGCGAGGGGGAGCGCCTGTGGTTCGCCGGCGGAGGCATGTGGACAATGAAGGCCACGGCAGAGGAGACCGAAGGAGCGTTCACGCTGCTCGAGGATCGGATGGTGCAAGGCAAGACGACCCCGCTTCACACTCACCCGAACCTGGACGAGACCCTGATCGTGCTTGAAGGAGAGATCCTCGTGCACGCAGAGGGGACCGAGCATCGGCTCGGCCCGCGTGGTGTTGCGGTGGCTCCGCGCGGCTTTCCACACGCGTTTATGGTCACCTCGGAGACCGCACGTATCCTCACGCTGCAGACGCCTGGAAGCGGCGAGGCCTTCTACAGGGACGCGACCGAGCCGGCGAGTGCCGAGACCGATCCGGGTAGGCCACCCGACTGGGAGCGTCTCCGGGCGGCCGCGGAGCGCCACCCTGACATCATAGAGATCCTCGGCCCGCCCCCGTTCGAGGCGGCGAAGGAGGGCGCTGCCGCGAGAGCCGAAGCCTAGACTACTGGGTCTTAACGACCAGCGTCTGCTGCTCGCCGCTGGTCACCGCCTCGACAAGGACCTCCTTTCCGCGGTTGGTTTCACGGATCTCGTAGGAAGCGGCGTTTGCGTTCAGCGTGGCTGAGACGATTTCGACGTCACGCGGCACGGTGTGGCCGATGGTGAGCAACGAAGGTCTTCGTGTCGCCTTTGCTCTTTGCCATGTCCGCCAGGTCGTACAGGCCGCGGATGGTGGAGGTGGTAACGTCGAGCTTCTCCTCGCCCATGCCAGCGCGCTCGACGTTGCCGAGACCCTCGGGCCAGCCGTCACCATCCTCGTCGAGCTCGCGGAAGATGTAGTGCATGTTGGACT
>JBPCIR010000052.1:0-4996 GCA_051006095.1 Rubrobacter sp.
CGGCTTCGGCGGTCCCCGCTTGCTGCGCCGGCCCGGTTACGCCCGCGAGTTGGAAGCGGAGGCCCTGCGGGAGGCGTCAGCCGGACGGCTCGCGCCCATCGTCGGACACACGTTCCCCCTCGAAAGCACCGCCAAAGCCCACGCCGCCATCGAGGGGCGTGCCACCGTCGGCAAGACGCTCCTCGTCCCGTGAACGTGTGGAAGACCCTCTGGCTACTCATAGGCCGTCGTCCCGTCCATTCATCACGATTCGAGATGAACAGTATCTCATATCATCGTTGGAAAAGATGAGGACTACGCCCTACGATGCCGGCAAGAGAAAGATCGCTAGCAACCCCGCGAGCAGGGCCTTGGAGGTGGACGGTGGCAAGAGGAGCGGCGGAGTGGAGGCTGACGGAGTTTTTGGAGTACAGGGGTGATCGCGTCGCCTACGATGTCTTCGGCGAAGGGCCAGCCATCGTCCTGGTGCACGGCACGCCCTTCTCTTCCTACGTCTGGCGCAGGCTCACTCCCGCCTTGGCAGAGAACCACAGGGTGCATGTTTTCGACCTGCTGGGGTATGGAGCTTCGGATAAGCGGGAGGGCCAGGACGTCTCCCTCTACGCCCAGGGCAAGTTGCTGGCTAGATTGCTGGAGCATTGGGAGCTGGAAAGCCCCATGATCGTCGGCCACGACTTCGGCGGGGCGATCACCTTGAGGACGCACCTTCTGGAGGGGAGCGACTTTGAGCGAATCGTCCTTATGGATGCGGTCTCCGTTGCGCCCTGGGGCTCTCCGTTCTACCGGCTGGTGCAGGACTACCCGGGCGTATTCAACCAGATTCCCGGCTACATGCATCGGGCAATGGTGGCCGCCTACGTCAGGGACGCCACCTACCGGCCGATGACCGACGAGGAAACGCTCCCCTACATAGAGCCGTGGCTCGGGGAGGAGGGTCAGGCTGCCCTCTACCGCCAGATAGCGCAGAACGACCAGCGCTACACCGACGAAGCCGAGCCGCTATACGGACTGATCGAGCGCCCCGTGCTCGTCATGTGGGGCGAGGAGGACCGTTGGCTGCCTTTGGAGATGGGGGAGAGGCTCCACTCCTCGATCCCAGGTTCGCAGCTCAGGACGATCCCCAAGTGTGCCCACCTAGCTCAGGAAGACGCTACCGAAGAGGTCCTGGGCCACCTCACCGAGTTTTTCTCCCGTGGTTAGCGGAGAGGCCTCATCCGTGTCTCGAAGAGGGCACTCCGCTCTTTCGTAAGCCGAGGATATCTGGAGGTTAAGAGGTGCGGCAAGAGATGGTTAGTGACGAGCTGTGGGACCTCGCAGCCCGGTTGCTGCCACCCGAGCCAGCGAGGCCAAAGGGGGTAGACCACGTGTGCCCGCCAGGGCTGCGCTTTCGGGCATCGTCTATGTCTTGAAGACGGGCGTGCCCTGGGTAATGCTCCCGCGGGAGTTCGGGCGCAGCAGGGTAACGTGCTGGCGCAGACTACGAGATTGGCAAGCGGCGGGTGTTTGGCGACGGTTGCTCAAAGTTCTGCGCGACCGGCTTGGAAGGAGCGGCGACATCGACTGGTCGAGACAGCCCTCGATTCCGCCAGCGTCCCGGCCAAAGTGGATGGAGCACTTGTTTTGAGCCGAACCACCTCTTACAATACTCACATTGGCGAATGTTTCATGAATGTGAGTATTGTTGTTGTGAGTAGATCTTCGGAAAACGGAAGATGAGCGACTTCGTCGGCAGGCGCGGTTGCATGGCGATCCTGGAGGCCGAGCTGGAGAGGGTGCGGCAGATGGGCCGCGGCCGGTTCGTCTCCATGCGGGGGCGGAGAAGGGTCGGGAAGTCGCGCCTCGTGGACGAGTTCCTGAGGCGTGGTGCCCGGCCTGCGGTACCTCATGTCTTCTTTACCGCCTCCAGGCAGCCGCTCGCGCGTGAGCTCGAGATGTTCGCGCAAGACGTGGCGCGCTCGGAGTTGCCGGCCGCGGCCGTGGTGCGCGGCGGGGGGGTGACCTTCGAGTCTTGGGACGGGGCGCTGACCTTCCTGGCCACCGCCGCCGGCGGAACGCCGCAGGTCATCGTGGTAGACGAGTTCCCCTACCTCGTGGAGCAAGACCCTTCCCTGGAGGCGACCTTGCAGAAGGTTTGGGACAGGTATCTCAGGGAGGCTCCGATACTCCTGGTGCTCATAGGTTCCGACATATCCATGATGTCGGCGCTCACGGAGTACGACCGGCCGCTCTACGGGAGGCCGACCCTGGAGATGGTCGTGGAGCCCTTCGGGCCGCACGAGACGGCCGAGATGCTGGGTTTCTCGGCCGCCGACGCGATCGATGCCCAGCTGATCCTCGGCGGGTTTCCCCAGATCACCCAGGAGTGGCGGCCCGGAACTGGCATGTGGGACTTCCTGGAAGGCCAGATTTCCAACCCCACCTCGCCGCTCATCGTCGGCGGGGAGCGCATCCTCTCCGCGGAGTTCCCGGGGGAGACCAGGGCCAGGCAGGTGCTCGCGACTATCGGCTCCGGCGAGAGGACCTTCACCACGATACAGCGGCGCGCGGGCATCCACGAGACGACCCTGCAGAGGGCGCTGGAGGTGCTTGTCGGGCAGAAGCGCATGGTGTCGGCCGAGCGCCCGCTCTCGAGCAGGATCTCGAGGGAGACGCACTATGCGGTCGCCGACCCCTACCTTCGCTTCTGGCTCCGTTTCGTCGGACCCAACATGGCCGAGATCGAGCGCGGTCGCGGCGACCTCGTGGTCGCGAGGATACGGGAGGGATGGTCCGCGTTCCGCGGCAGGGCCGTGGAGCCCCTGGTCCGGGAGTCCATCTTCCGCATGCTGCCCGACGAGCGGTTCGGGGACGCGCACTACGTGGGTGGGTACTGGACGAGGAAGGGCGACGTGGAGGTGGACCTGGTCGGGGCGGAGGAGAAGGTGCGTCCGAGGCGCGTCGCGTTCGTGGGTTCGATCAAGTGGAGGGAGAGGATACCCTTCGGCGGTCGCGACCTGGGGCGCATCGCGGCGCAGCTTGACGAGGTCCCCGGAACCGACGAAGACACAGTTCTGGTCGGCGTCTCAAGGCAAGGGTTCGACGAGCAAGGCAGGGGCGTCGACGTGGCCCTCGTCCCCGAAGACCTGTTGGAAGCCTGGAAGCAGCGATAACTCGCCTTCTGGGGGCGTTTGGCAGGATTCGAATGGACGACCTCTTGATGGATAGCCAAGTATGACGATCCATCGGTGGTCGTGCACCGCCACTCGCCTTACATGGAATTTTCGTGGTCATTTGCCGGACCGGATCGCTGTAGGCCACCAGTATTGGAAGCGGCTTCATGGTAGTGGTACGGTGTGTTAGTGCTTTAGAAGGCCATCGAAATGAGCTGGGGGATTGCGGGATTACCCGTCCTCGTCCGACCTGCCCAGCTACTTCAGCAGCAGGGTGGCTTTCAAGGGGTGACCGGCGTCCTTGAGCCACCTCGCCAGGTCCTCGACGACGCCCTGCAAGCGGTCCACCACGGACGGGACACGTCGAGGTTCCCGGAGACGAGCTCCTGCCTCAGCTCCTCTTCTTCCTCCCTAAGGTGACGCAGTACCTTTTCGGGGAAGTTCTCGCAGCAACGCTTCGCTACCTTCACGGCCACTCCGAATGGGGCCCTGTACTCGCCGAAGTGGTTCATGTAGGAGCGCGGCTCGGACAGCAGCGCTTTCGCGTCCAGACCCAGCCGCATGGCCGCTGCTTCGAGGTCGTCGATAGAGAGTAGCTCCCGTTCGGCGGCCTTCAGGCCGAGGAGCACCTCTGCACCGATCTCTTGCGGCATGGCGAAGAAGACAGTCTCGACTGCCCCGTACGTCGCGGTGCCGTAGACATCGCCCGAGGCCTCCAGCGCGACGAACATCCTGCGCTCGTCGTCGAGAAGCGCTTCCTTCGCCTCCCATGGGACGACGAGCCGGACTTTCGGGACCCACTCCTCGAGGCCCTCGTACTCCCCGTCGAGCCAGCGCACGAAAGTCAAAACTAGGCCCTCCAACTTATTTCATCATTGACCTATATAATGAAATAAGCTACGCTGACCGGGTCGCTTGTTTCACCGACGGTTAGAAAGGGAGGCACTTGGCGTCGTCTGTTTCGCGGGCGGGCCGGTTTGTGAAGCAACCGGCCGGGTACACGGCGTTCGTCCCGGCGCCGCTTCCGCCCGACCCGCCGGTTCGCATGGACGGCGCGATGGTAGGGTTGCTTTCGCGCGCGGATCAGGCCGTGGGCCGCCTCGACGGCGTGACGCGCACGCTGCCCAACCCCGATCTCTTCGTCGCCATGTACGTGCGGCGTGAGGCGGTCGAGAGCTCTCAGATCGAGGGTACACAGAGCACGCTCGAGGACGTGCTCGCCTTCGAGCTGGACCCGAGACGTCGGGACGTGCCGCAGGACGTGGAGGAGGTCGTGAACTACGTCCGGGCCATGAACTACGGTCTGGAGCGGCTGACGACCCTGCCTCTGTCGCTGCGCCTGATCCGCGAGATACACGCCGAGCTCTTGAGTGGCGCCCGCGGCGCCGACAAGCACCCCGGCGAGTTCCGCAGGAGCCAGAACTGGATCGGCCCGGGCGGGGCGTCCCTCTCCCAGGCCACCTTCGTCCCGCCGCCTGTCCCCGAGATGACCGAGGCGCTCCACGACCTTGAGAATTTCCTGCACGAAGAGGGCGATCTACCCGTGCTCGTCCACTGCGGCCTCGTGCACGCCCAGTTCGAGACCATCCACCCCTTCCTCGACGGCAACGGGCGCGTGGGCCGGCTCCTCATCGCCTTCCAGCTTGTCCACGCGGGCGTGCTGCACCGGCCGCTCCTCTACATAAGCCACTACCTGAAGCGCCACAGGGCCGAGTACTACGATCGCCTCGGCGCCGTAAGGCAAGACGGCGGGCGGGAGGGCTGGCTTCGCTTCTTCCTGCGTGGCGCCGCCGAGACCGCCGAGGAAGCCACCGCCACCGCCGAGGCCATCGTCCGCCTGCGCGAAG
>JBPCIR010000053.1:0-3978 GCA_051006095.1 Rubrobacter sp.
CCAGGGATATTCGCTGGCTACTGCCCGCCCCACTACCCCGACATGCGGGCCGCCGTCGAAGCCTTCGCCGAGCGAAAGTTCGGTCCAGGAGGACCGTTCCACCCCGACACGCCGGGTCCCTGGAAGGAGAGCACCAGGGTAAGGAGCAGTGCGCAGGTCCACACCGAGGAGTTCAAGGAGTGCGTGGCGATCATGGCGCAGTACATCTACGACCGCTTCGGGAAGTTCCCAGGTACGGTCCCGAGTATCTTCGTCCTGACCTATCTGCAGGCCCACCACCTGGAGCTTGAGTTCTACGACCTCCACTTCGGACCGGGGGCGTACCTGCGAACCCACGCTGACCACATGGCCCGCTGGCATCCAGAAGGCGGGTAGGTCACTTGAATGACCATACCTGAGGATCGACTCTTCGGTTAACGAGAAGCTGGCGTCTGATCAGCGCGGGATGCAGAAATGGTCAACCCTTCTGCATCCCGCTGTCACAGTCACGTAGGGCAGCGAAGGAGCGAAGGGTCGCTTCGAGGCCAGCATGAATGTTGGTCTCTGCGTGCCAGTCGAATGTGCGCTTGGCGAGGATGGGGTCTACGCAACTACGCAGTTGCTCGCCTGGCTTGGACGGGCCGTGCTGCGGGGGAAGATCTTTGGCGGAGATCTCGAGCAGCAGGTCGTAGAGGCGATTCACGTTGGTCTCGACGCCGGTGCCGATGTTGTATGCGCCCGAGGGCACTCTGTTTCCGAGGGCCAGCACGTTTGCGCGTGCTACGTCTTCGACGTAGACGTAGTCGCGGGTCTGTTTCCCTCCGCCGTTTATCGTGGAAGCTTTGCCTCTGGCCAGGTTGCCGCAGAAGATCGCCACGACGCCTGCTTCCCCGTGCGGGTCTTGACCTGGCCCGTAGACGTTGGCGTAGCGGAGTGAGACGTAGGGCAGGCCGAAGTGGACGTGGTAGTAGTGCATGTAGCGCTCGCACGCGAGCTTGGAGACCCCGTAGGGGGAGACCGGGTACAGTGGGTGATCCTCGGGGGCCGGCAGCACCCGCTGCTCGCCGTAAATGGCCCCGCCCGTTGAGGCGAAGACGACCTTACGCACGCCATGCTCGACGCAGTTCTGGAGGAGACGGACCGTTCCGAGGATGTTGACCTCGGCGTCGAAGTCAGGCTCCCTTACCGAGCGTCTCACGTCCATCTGGGCAGCCTGGTGGCAGAGCGCCTCAGGCTCGAAGTCTCTGAAGATTTCGTCACACCCGGAGCGGATGTCGGCCTCGTAGAATTGCGCCTCGCCGGGTACGTTCTCGCGCCTACCCGTCGATAGGTCGTCGACGACGGCTACCTCGTCTCCTCGCTGGAGAAGCAGTTCGGCAACGTGAGATCCGATAAAACCGGCTCCACCGGTCAGGAGGACCCGCACCTCAGGAGCCTTCGCCGTGTGAGGCGGGAGAAGCCTCTGGTCGTGTTCGACCCTTCGCCGCGGATGCGAACCAGGTCAGGGTCTTCTCGAGGCCCTCGCTGGCGCCGGTCTGCGGCTCCCAGCCCAGCGATTCTCTGGCCCTGGTAATGTCGGGGCAACGCTGCCTGGGGTCATCCTCGGGGAGAGGCTGGTACGAGATCTCGCTGCGCGAGCCCGAGAGCCCTATTATCATCTCGGCGACCTCGCGAACCGAGTACTCGATGGGGTTGCCGATGTTGACCGGGCGGGTCTCGTCGCTCCTCATCAGGCGGATCACGCCTTCGATCAGGTCGTCGACATACTGCACGCTTCTGGTCTGGGTGCCGTCTCCGTAGAGAGTAAGGGGGTCGCCGAGGAGGGCCTGTCGTATGAAGTTCGGCACCATCCTGCCGTCGTCTTCCCTCATCTTGGGACCGTGGGTATTAAATATGCGCACGATCCTGGTGTCCAGGCGGTAGTGGCGATAATAGGCCATAGTGAGCGCCTCGGCGTAACGTTTGGCCTCGTCATAGACGCTCCTTACGCCGGTCGTGCTTACGTTACCCCTGTAATCCTCGTGCTGCGGGTGCACGAGCGGGTCACCGTAGACCTCCGAGGTGGAGGCGAGCATGAAACGGGCCCCCTTGGCGCGGGCCAGCCCGAGGCAGTTGTGGGTACCCAGCGAGCCGGTCTTGAGTATCTCTATAGGGATGCGCCCGAAGTCGGCCGGGCTCGCGGCCGAGGCGAAATGATAGACTTCGTCGAGCTCCCCGGGAACGTCTATGTGGGCGCTGACGTCGTGCTCTACGTACTCGAAGTCGGCGCCTCCAGCGAGGAAGGGTGCCACGTTCTCGAGAACGCCAGTACTGAGATTGTCCATGCAGACGACCTCGTAGCCTTCGGAGAGGAGCCTCTCGCAGAGGTGGCTCCCGATGAAGCCAGCCCCTCCCGTAACCAGCGCCCTAGCCTCTGTCATAGCCACGTCCGAATCCCCTGTACAGGAGCCCTGCTTCCTGCGAGGCGGCCGCATCGAGGGCGTTTCGGCCGTCCACGATGAGCTTGGGCTCGCGCATCAGCGAGGCGGCCCTGGATGGATCCAGCCCCCTTATCTCTTCCCACTCGGTGACCACCACAGCCGCGTGAGCCCCTCTGAGCGCCTCGTAAGGGTCGAAGACGGCCTGGATGTCTGGGGCGAGTTGTGCTGCGGCCTTGCCAGCCACGGGATCGTACCCGATGACTCTCGCCCCGAGGGAGTTCAGCGCGCTGGCTATCGTCAGGCTAGGGGCCCCTCTGAGGTCGTCGGTGTTCGGCTTGAAGGAGAGCCCTAGCAGGGCCACGCGCTTGCCCTTTAGGGTGTGCAGATCCCGCTGGAGCTTACTGATGACCTGCTTGCGCTGCCTCTCGTTTACGGCTGCAGCCGCATCCAGGAGCGGGGTCTCGTGTTCGTACTCGCGGGCCGTGGCACGGAGGGCTGCCACGTCTTTGGGGAAGCAAGATCCACCCCATCCGAGCCCTGCGGAGAGGAAGCGGGACCCTACGCGGTCGTCGAGGCCGACGCCGTAGGCGACCTCCGATACGTCGGCGCCGACTAGCTCACAGAGGTTTGCGACCTCGTTTATGAAGCTGATCTTGGTCGCAAGGAAGGCGTTGGCTGCGTACTTGATCATCTCCGCGCTCGCAAGGTCTGTCGTTACGAACGGAACCGCCACTTTGGGACGGGGATCCCATTCCGTGGGGAAGCTCTGCTCCACTATCGGGGCGTATAGGGTCCTCAAGACGTCAAGGGCCCCCTTCGAGTCCGTCCCCACCACCACGCGGTCGGGGAAGAGGGAGTCGTGGACGGCGCTGCCCTCCCTCAAGAACTCAGGGTTGGAGGCTACCCTGAACTCCGCGCCCTCTCCTCCTGCCTCATCTATGCCGTCGCCAACCAACGTGGAGACGTAGTAGGCGCTTCCGACGGGCACCGTGCTCTTGTTGACGACGACCAACGGGAACTCGCGCGGTGTGGACCCGCCGAGCGAGCGTCCTATCGCGCGCGCCACCTCAGCCACGTTCGAGAGGTCGGCAGATCCGTCGCCGCCCTGCGGCGTGCCGACTGCCACGAACAGAACGTCGGCTTCTCCTGCGACCTCGGCCAGCCTCTCGGAACCGGCGAAACGGAGCCTTCCTGCGCTCCTGGCCATGAGCTCCTCGAGGCCAGGCTCGTAGAACGGGATCCTTCCTTCCCTGAGGCTTGCAACGCGCTCCTGATCGTTGTCCAGGCATGTCACCCTGTGCCCGACATAGGCCAGGCAAGCCCCCGTCGCCAACCCGACGTAGCCCGTCCCGACGACACCTACACTAAAGTGCTCCATGCTACCTGTGTCCTCCCCAAACGCCTTCGGAAGAAGGCCTCGAGTTCATAACGGAGATGTTACACGAAGGCGGAATACGCGACTAGCCTGCCCTACTCTTTCGGCCCGGTGCGTCGTGCCAGCGCCTTCGCGCCAGGTATGCGCAGCACGTTCTTCGTGACGGTGTCAGCCAGCCTGTAGCGGCCACTGGTACGGTAGTCG
>JBPCIR010000054.1:0-3175 GCA_051006095.1 Rubrobacter sp.
GAAGCCCAAGACGGCCAACAGGCCCTGGATTTCTGCAGAGAACTGGGGCCAGACCTCGTCCTCATGGACGTGAGGATGCCTGTGATGGATGGTCTTGAAGCCACAAGGAAGATCAAGCAAGAGATGCCAAAGACTAGCGTCATGATGGTGACCATGCACGAGAACTCAGATTACCTGTTTGAGGCGGTCAAGGCCGGGGCTGCGGGATATGTGCTGAAGGATGCCAGCGGAGAGAGACTCTTGGGGGCTGTGAGGAGGACGCTTGAGGGAGAATCTCCACTGAACCAGGAGCTTGCGATGCGGCTTTTGGTAAGGCTCTCGAGGGAGAGCAGTGATGGTAAAGAGGGGAGTGAGGGGGGATCTGAGGAGGGATCAGGAGGGGCATTCAGGAAGCCAGCCGAGGAGACGCCCGGGCAGGCACCAAGGGAAGGCGAGCCCCTAGCATCCCATGCTGAGGCCCCCCATTCTCATCCAACCGGGTCCGAGGCAACCCAACCTGAGGCGCATCAGAGAGGCTCAAGCGGGTCCGGGCAGTCGAGAGTGGCTGAGCAGATAGAGAGCCTGACGCCGAGGGAGGTCGAGGTGTTGAAGCTGCTCAGTCAGGGGCAGACAAACCCCCAGATCGCCCAGAACTTGCTGGTCAGCCGGGGGACCGTCAAGATCCACGTTCAGCACATAATCTCCAAGCTCAGGGTATCGGACCGGACCCAGGCCGCCGTTCGCGCCATCGAGGCCGGGTTACTCGGTGCCGGAACGCGAAGGTAGGAAAGCAATTCGCCAAGTCAACCCAGTGTGCAAGCTGCAGGTGAGAAACCGTCTTCCGGCCGTAGACGCGTGGCAGCTGGTCCGGCCGGGTAAAATGAGGAGGACCAGAAAGGTGGCCAGAATATGCCCGAGCCTATAAACGTGACGTGTCCGTCATGTAACCAGGTTTTTACAACCGCCGATGAGAGCGGCCTGGTGAACGTCTTACGAGAGCACCTCTACGAAGAGCACGCCCTGGAAATGCCGTCCGAAAGGGTAAGGGAGAACGTCGCTGCCCAGTTGCGAGAATTCGACGGCTACAACGCCCGACCTATCAGCGGAGCCTGATGAGCCGCCTCGAGCGGGAGGCACGCCAGGAGGTGGAGACGATAGGGTAGCGATCAGCGGCTACCCGGACCTCTCGCGTGCTGCCCTGAGCCTCTCTTGCCACCTTTGGCCCCAGCGGGACTCGGCGGCGTAATGGATCTGTTGTTCAGACATTTCGCCACAGATCAGGGCGCTTTCGTAGCCGTTCAAGTAGCCGAGGCGCGTGTCGCGCAGGACATAGGGCGCTTCCCAGGCGGGAAGGTCCAGCCCGCGCCACATCTCTACCATCCGTGCCGCCGTGCGGAACCTGGCCTTCTTCGCATCTTCCCACCCGAGCGCCTCTCCCGCCTCGCGGCAGGCACCGCGCAGCTCGTCGGGGGCGAAGCGCTTTCTGGGGGCGTGGCGAGCCAGCTCTTCGGGTAGCGAGTATGTGCCTCGCGCGACCAATGTCTTCTCTGCACCTTCTCTTCGTTGCCCCTCTCGGCGATGCTAGCACGCTCCGGCTTCGCTTCCGATTGTCAGCCCGCCGCCCGGCTTCGCCAGGCGGCTTGTCAGCACTTCAGCACGCTACGCCCTTCGGGCTTCGCTTGTCAGCACGGCGCTTCGCGCCTTCTCAGCAGGTCAGCCGCCGTGTTGCGTTGTGCTATTCTACGCCCGTCGCCGGCTCCCGGGCAGCGCGCGAAAAAGGGAGAACGTACACAGAGTGAGCCTCATAGAGTTTCGCGAGGTCAACAAGTTCTTCGGGGACTTCCAGGTCCTCGAGGACATAGATTTCACCGTTGACGAGGGCGAGGTCGTGGTCGTCATCGGGCCTTCTGGGTCGGGGAAGAGCACGCTGCTCAGGTGTATCAACGGCCTCGAGGAGATCACCTCCGGCGAGCTCGTTGTGGACGGCATGCAACTCCACAAGCGAACTACGAGCCTCAACGAGCTGCGCAGCGAGATCGGCATGGTCTTCCAGCAGTTCAACTTGTATCCGCACATGACGGTCGCCGAGAACATCAAGCTCGCCCCAATGAAGGTCAAGGACGTCTCGGCGAAGGAGGCCGACGAGCGCTGCGCGCGGCTCCTCGAGCGGGTCGGCATCCCCGAGCAGGCTAACAAATACCCGGAGAACCTTTCAGGGGGTCAGCAGCAGCGGGTCGCCATAGCCCGTGGGCTGGCGATGGAGCCCAAGGTCATGCTTTTTGATGAGGTGACCTCAGCTTTGGATCCGGAGATGATAAACGAGGTCCTCGAAACGATGGCCGACCTCGCTCGCGGCGGCATGACGATGGTTGTCGTGACCCACGAGATGGGCTTCGCGAGGCGCGTCGCCGACAGGGTAGTCTTCATGGACGAGGGACGCATCGTGGAGGTCGGTACTCCCGAGCACTTCTTCGAGGACCCCCAGAACGAGCGCACCAAGCACTTTCTGAATCAGATCCTGCATATGTAAGGCGGGACTGTACCAGCGTCCCCGGCGCGCGGCCAACGCGCTGCCGCTTGATCACATAACAGCCGATAACTAGTATTGGCGGGCTAAAGGGCGGTCCACGACCCCGCTCCTTGCTACACTAAGAGGGTCCGCTGGGCTCGGCCACTTGATGGATAATTCGGGAGAGGAAGGTTCATGAGAAGCAGATGGTTCTGGAGCATCTCGGTAGCGCTCGTCCTCGCGATCGCACTCGTCCTGACAGCCTGCGGCGGTGGAGGAGGTGGCCAGGGCGGCGGGGGTGGTGGCGGAGGCGAGCAGATCACGGTCGCCTCGGACATCGCATACCCGCCCTTCGAGTTTGAGAAGAAGGGAAAGCCGGTGGGCTTCGACATAGACCTGATGCGCGAGATCGGCAAGCGGGCAGGCTTTACGCCCGAGTTCCAGAACGTCACCTTCGACGGGATCATCCCCGGCCTTGGCAACAACCTCTACGACGCGGGGGCCTCGTCGTTCACCATAACCGAGGCACGCGAGAAGAAGGTCGACTTCTCCGACCCTTACTTCAACGCCGATCAGTCGCTCATGGTCCAGAGCGGCTCCCCCATCAAGTCGGTAGACGACATCGGCGACGGTATCGTCGGGGTGCAGCTCGGCACCACCGGGGAACTGAAGGCGAAAGAGTTCGAG
>JBPCIR010000055.1:0-9770 GCA_051006095.1 Rubrobacter sp.
AGGAGCGTCCTGACGCTGGCGCCGTCGCCAATGTCTTCGGACGGTTGTGGGAGGGGCTCGCCCTCGAGGACGAGCGGCTGCTTCCTGATGCGTGGCAGTCATATCTTGTGGGCAGGGTCCTCGACGACGAGAACCCGTTCAGCCTGGGGGCTGAGCGGGGGGAGATCAGTACCTCTGTGCTCGAGCAGGCGGGGCGGGACCTGCGCACGCTTCGAGAGATGTTCGCGCTGGACGCGGCAGTGTTGCTCGGTAGGGTCGAGTCCGCCGTGCCCGCTCTGGCCGGCATCTGGGTCCCCTGGACGAATCTCGAGCCCGCGGAGGAGACTCCACGTCGCACGATCGCGCGCAAGCTCTCGGCGGCGGCGGACTGGGGAGCCTGTGCGGAGCTTCTGGCCGGCCACTACGCTAGGCACGGCGCGGGACCTTTCGGCCGCCACAGGAGTTTCCACTGGAGGGAAGGGCGACTCCGGGCCGTCTCTCGTCCTGACCCTGTGAGCCTCGCCGAGCTGGTCGCCTACGAACAAGAGCGGGAGCCTTTGATCAAAAACACGGAGCGTTTCCTAGCCGGGCTTCCGGCCCACCACGCGCTCCTTTACGGTCTGCCGGGGACCGGCAAGTCTTCCACCGTCAAAGCCATCATGAACGAGTACGCGGACGAAGGGCTGCGGCTGGTGGAGATAAAGAAAGAGGACCTCGCTGAGCTGCCGGGGGTGCTCGAGGTCCTGGGCGGGCGCGGGCAGCGTTTCGTCCTCTTCGTCGACGACCTCTCCTTCGAGGAGCACGAGGTCGAGTACAAGTCTCTCAAGGCGCTCCTCGAAGGCAGCGTCGAAGAGCCGCCCGAGAACGTCAGGCTCTACGCGACCTCCAATCGCAGGAACCTGATCCGGGAGAGCTTCTCCGAACGCGGCGACGGCTCCGCAGGCGACGACGTGCACGCCCGCGACACCATGCAAGAGAAGCTCTCCCTTGCGGCCCGCTTCGGGTTGCGCCTGACCTTCCCCTCTCCCGACCAGGCACGCTACCTCGAGATCGTAGCCGGGCTCGCCCGGGAGCGCGGCCTGGTCATACCTGCGCAACATCTGCGGGAGCGCGCCCTCCTGTGGGACCGCTGGCACGCCGGACGTTCGGGACGCACCGCCCGTCAGTTCGTGGACGAGCTCGAAGCCGAGCTGGCCGAAGGCGCAGATTAGTACTTCAGCAATTCAGCACGCCGCCTTGCAGGCGGCTTGTCAGCACTTCAGCTTGTCAGGTAGGGCCGCGAAACGCTCGACCGGGCGTCATGATGTGCCGGGTAGCTCAGCCGGCCAAAGAGCTTCGAACGGCGCGCAAACTGAAATGCTGACTTGCTGACAAGCGGAGGCCGCAGGCCGAAGCGTGCTGAGGCGTGGGACGGACGACCCAGCCACAATTACCCAGCGGGGTGTGATCTAAATATCCGACGATAGTGTCGCCCGCGCGGAGGATCATTAAAGGGACGAAGTACTCGGGATATCCACCGGTTCATCCGCGACACGCCCGGTGGACAGCGGATACAGTTAATGTCGTTGTGGACTTTGAAGCGGCAATGGGGCGTGAGGCGTTTGAGCAACAGCGAAGAAGAGATCATCCGCGTGGCGATAGTGGACGACCAGCGGCTCTTCACCAAGGGACTTTCCGGCCTCGTGGACATGTTGCCCGGCGTGGAGGTGGTGGGCGTAGCCCACGACGGCGAGGAGGGCGTCGAGCTGTGCCGTAAGGAAGAGCCTGACGTGGTTCTGATGGACATCTCCATGCCGAAGATGGACGGTATCAGCGCCACGCGCGAGATCAAAGATCTTCTGCCGCAGACCGCGGTTATCATCCTCACCGGCCATGAGGAGGACGAGCACGTCTTCGAGGGCATCAAGGCAGGGGCGCAGGGCTACTTGCTCAAGGACTCAGAACCAGAGGACCTCTCGCGCGCCATCCGCACGGTCTACGCCGGGGACACCATAATCGCTCCAGAGCTCGCCCAGAAGATGCTCAGCACCTTCGAAAGCGGAGGTCCTAGGGGTTCTCGGCTGGCGCCGCCGCTTACCGAGAGGGAACTCGAGGTGATAAGGGCCCTGGCGCAGGGCATGAGCGACAGGCAAATAGCCCAGTCTCTTGCCATCTCGGAGAAAACGGTGCGCAACCACACCTCCAACATCTACAGGAAGCTGCACATCTTCGACAGGACCCAGGCGGTGATCTACGCCATAAGGGAAGGTGTCATAGATGTCGAGGAGCTGGAGTACCGGCCCCCAAGGGAACCCTGACCATAACCTTCGTACCTTCGCCGGGCGGGCTCCGCACCTCGATCTTTCCAGCCAGAGCCTCGACCCTCTCGCGCATCGCCGAGAGCCCTACGCCGGCCTGAATAGACGAGCGATCAAACCCTCTCCCGTCGTCGATCACCCCCGCCAATACTGCCCCGCCCTCCGTCCGCAGCTTTACCTCGACGTTTTTTGCTCCAGAATGGCGCCTGGTGTTGATGAGAGCCTCTTGCAGAACGCGCAACAGCTCCACACTCACCTCGTCGGGGAGCACTTCGGGGAAGTCCTCCTCGATGATCAACGTTATCTTACGCTCTGGCGTCAGCTGCCGGTTCAGCTCTACCAAAGATTCGACGGACTTTACGAACGGCCGTTCCTTTTCGTGCCTGAGGTCGTACATGGCGCTGCGCAAGCCAGAAGTCGCCCGCCCGAGGGCTTCGAGCTCTTCCTCGAGATCCAGCTCCAGCCCCGAGCCCTTGGCCCGCAGGTTGGTAAGCCGCAACGACTGAAGTGCGCCCGAGAGGTCCTGGAGTACTACGTCGTGCAGATCCCGCGCTATCCTGCGGCGTTCCTCTCTCTGGGACCGCGTCTCGATATCTCGGACGCGCAGACGGTCCCGCTCCTCCTCCGCCCGTTTACGCTCAGTTATGTCCAGCAAGCCGGCGACCGCGCCGACGAGATCTCCGTCCGCGTTGTTCAGGGGGGCAGCACTGATGAGCAAGTTGTGGTGGCTGCCGTCGGGCCTTATTATGAGCGCCTCCCTGCCGACCGTCGTCTTCCCTCGCAAAGCCCTGGCAATAGGCGACTCCTCCGGAAGGATGGGACGGCCGCCGGGGTAGTGGGCCACCCCCCACACCTCCGCAGCGAGGTCCAGCGTGGTGCCTTCGGGATCCTGCAGCGCCATGTGTCTCGCCGCGGCGTTGGCGAACGTGAACCTCCCTTTGTCGTCGCAGACTATGATGGCGTCAGCTGCTTGCCCCAGGATCGTCTCTAGCAGAACCTTCTGATCTCGCAAAGCCTCTTCGGCTAGTTTCCGCTCGGTTATGTTCTCGTGGGCGACCACGGCCCACGACTCTTCGTTGCAGAAATACGGCGTAACCCTTCCTATAAACCAGCGCCGCTCAGTGGGCGAGTGGCACGGGTATTCCATCTCGAAGTTCGCCCGCTGGCCGGAGAGCACTTCCCTTATACCCTTCGCGAAGGCGGCGGCTGCTTCGACGTTCGAGCCAGTCGCCGATTCGCAAGCGCGCAAGTAGTTGGAGCCCTCGGAGACCCTCCCCGGGTCGCCCCCGTTGGCCTCGGCGAACGCCCTCCACACCTCATTCACGGCGATGATCTCGCCCGACTCCTCGAGGATGGCTATGTGCGCGGAGAGGCTATCCAGCGTGTTCTGCAGTTCCTGGCTACGCTTCGCCTCTTCCTCCCTGGCGGCCTGCTCGCGCTCCAGCGCCCCGAGCAGCTCCAGCCGTCCGACCACCGCCCGGGCAAACGCCCCAAGCAGCCTCATCTGCTCTTTGCCGAATTCGACAGACTGGGTGCTGAGCAGGCAAAGGGTGCCGATAGTGGGCCCGGCGGAGGTAATTAGTGGAGTCCCGGCGTAAAAGCGGATGCCGTAATTTACGTGCCAGTATTGCTCTCTGAACTCTTCGGTAGCCAGGAAGTCTTCTACGACGAACGGCATCTCACTGTTCACCACGTACTGGCACATGCTGTTCTCGATGGAGTCTTGCCTCGCTTCGGCTTTATCCGGGGGCAGCTCTCCCGACCAGGCCCTGAAGTACTGCACCTCGGTGAGAGCAAGGTCGACCAGACAAAGGTCCGTGCCGAACACGCCACGCACCTCGTCTACCAGCTCCTGGAGGACGTGGTCAACCTCGGGCTGGACCGCTCTCAAGTATTCGAGCGCCGCCAGGCGTTCTACTTCGCGTCTGTCTTTGCTAGACGACGGGGTGATGCGCTGAATTTTCTTGACAGGCGGGGTCACGATAGCGCCCTAGTTCGTGCGTTTACCGACCCAAAGAGTACCACACTGATGGATGCGGCTCCCTTCCCGAACGCAAGGCAGAAGTGTCCTTTATATGAGGGATGCCGCTGAACCCGCGAAGCTCTCGCCTGATACCGTAGAGATGTGCTGGCAGCCCAGGCCGTATCGGGATCGCGCGACCCGCGTAAGCCATCCGGCGAGTAGCACACAGGGCCAGAGCGGAGCCTTGACGAGCGTTTAGTAGGGCAATCGCCCTAGCCACTATTACCGGCTGCGAATAGTCGAGAAGTCCGATGGCAACCCGGTGAATGCGGAGCATACTCCTCTGCGAGATGGTCGTCGGCGCCTACACAAGAGCAGCACTCTTTCCCCTGCTGCCTGCCTCGCCGGCGGTGCGCCATCGAAGAGCTCGGGATTCGGCGGCATCTCCTTTCCCCACCCAACACTCCAAATACCGCCTTCCCGAGCCCTCCTTTCGAGAGTGCCTTCCTGGTCGCCGTATCCCGCCGGGCCATGTCCAAAGATCGGGCGCTCATACAGAGAACAGAGGCTCTTCATGAAGGTACCGCCGGATGATAAAGATTTCCCTGGAAGTGCGCGAAGGTGCGGTCCTCTCGCGGGTGGCAGTGCAGGCTGAAAGCATATGCCGGGCGGTGAGCATCGTGAAAGGGCGCTATCCCGGCCGTGAGGTGCGGATAGTGTTCCCCATAGACGCCGAAGCGTTCTTCATCGAAGGACCGAAGAAGCGCCGGCCGGACGAAACCAGACAGCCTCTTCACGGTTACTTCACAAAAGTATGATGAAAAGCTGCCCCGGTTCACACCACGCGACGAATATTAGGATGGGCGTGGCGAGTCGAGGACGCCATTACCTGCATCTGGCGGACGCGGATCTCATCTTCCTGGTCGAGAGCGACCCGGAGGCTTTCGCCACGCTCTACGACCGCCACAGCCGCGCAGCCTACGCTCTGGCCTACAGGATGATGGGTGAGCGTATGGTGGCTGAGGACCTGGTCCAGGAAGTCTTCCTCAAAATCTGGCGGGCGGCGAGAAGCTACAGGTCCGAGCGAGGGAGCGTGCGCACCTGGATCCTCTCCATAGTCCACAACCGAGGTATAGACCAGCTACGTTCCCACGCGAGCCGGCGCAGGACGCAGGACAAGCTCGAAGCCTCAGCCCCACGCTCCCAACCGAGCGAGGCCTTCACGGAGACCTGGCGCAACTCCAGGAGAGATCAGGTCCGCGAAGCCCTGGAGACTCTGCCACCGGAGCAGTCGAAGATCCTGGATCTGGCGTACTTCTCCGGCTGTACCCACGTCGAGATAGCCGGGCTTCTGAACATCCCGCTCGGAACTGTCAAGGGCAGGATGCGGCTCGGGATCGAGAAGATGCGTGGCTTGCTGCTCATGGAGGCAGCCTGAAGGGCTCGATACGTACGAGGTGGGTGCAATGGACAGGAAGCCGATATCCGATGTTTCGAGAGGAGATTAGGAAGATGCTTGGACAATACGCCGGAGCCACCGCGACCCCCAGGTACCTTCGTCTCGAAGACTTCGAGAGAGAAGGCGTCAGGGTAGCCGAGCGGTCCTTCGGGGGTAGGGATATCATTTTCAGTCCGGGAGATCCCGGCGGACAGCTCTACTTCCTCCTCTCAGGCACGGTGCGCCTGTATAAGATCTACGGCGCATACAAGGAGGCCACCCTCGCCCTCCTGAAGGACGGAGGCGTCTTCGGCGAGCTTGGCCTCCAGGAGGGATCCAGGCAAAGCCTCTTCGCCGAAGCGCTCACCAGCGTCAGGGTGGCCGTGGTACGGAAATCCACCCTCACCGAGGTTATAAAGCGCCGTCCTGAGTTCGCCATGAAGCTCCTCTTCTCCTTCTCGGATCGCCTGGAGCAATCCGATGAGGTTATTGACTGTCTCCTCGACAGGGGAGTCTCGACGCGCCTTGGTACGCTGCTCATGAACCTGGGCGACCGTTTCGGCGAGGCCAACGGATCTGGCACGATCATCGACGTGCGCCTCACCCATCAGGATCTAGCCAATATGATCTCTTCCACCCGCGAGGCCGTCTCCAAAGAGATGAGCGAGCTCCAGCGCAACGGCGTCATCGAGACCCGCGACCGCAGGATAATCCTGTACCCGCAACTGGCGAAGGTGTCCTGAAACCTGCCTCCCTACAGAACCCGAACCCCTCGGGCTGTAGCAAAGGGTTAATGAACATCCACAGCTCGTCTGGCACCAAGTGCTCCGCCATTGGGCAGGGTCCAAAAGTGGTATCCCTATCCCGGTCTGCATAGGGCACATTACGCCTCGGCTTGTTGCGGCGACGCTATCACGCCCAACTGCTGCATCAGGCCCATCATATCGAGCTGTCCTCGGAACTCCACGATCTTTCCGTCGACGATCCGGTAGAAGACGCTGCCAGGCACCTCGACTCGCCTGCCTGTGGGAGCGATCCCCTGCAACTCGCCTCGGTGCGTGCCCCGACCGGTCCACCGCTCGGCCACCCTGTCTCCTTCCGCGATCAACTCCTCGAAGGTGGAATGCCAGTCGGGGAACGATTCGCGCCACGTTTCGGCGAAACTCTTTAGCCCGTCAAGATCGACCAGCTCTCCGGTGGGCATGTGGATCTCGGCGTCGACCGCCATTAGCTCCTCCGCGGCAGCCGTGTTCCCCTCGTTCCAGAACTCCTCGACGAAACGCCTCACCAGCGCCTTGTTCTCTTCCGCCGACATGCCGAGACCTCCTCTTCGTTCGCCTCTACTGATTGCCTGGACGGTAGTGCAGGCGACGGACGAAAGTAATCCCACATTTGTGGGATTTTTCGGAACACGGGTTACTTGTATAATGCCGCGCTATGGATAGGAGCAGTTCGGCGGAGCGCACCAGGCAGGAGATCATTCGCCTCTCCCATGCCGGGCTGGACTCGAAGACGTTCAGGGTCGAAGCCGTAAAGCAGCTTCGGAAGGCCATCCCGGTAGACGTTTCGTTCTTCGCTACCGCGGACCCGGCGACATTGCTTTTCACAAGCGCCGTGGTCGACGACGTCCTGGCGCGGGCTACCGGCGAGTTCCTCGAGAACGAGTTTCTGAGGGACGATTCGGTGAAGTTCGCCAGCCTGGCGAGGAGCCCCTCGCCGGTGGGCACTTTGGGCGCGGCGACCAAGGGAGAGCTGGTCCGCAGTGCGCGCTACCAGGAGATCCTCGCCCCGATGGACCTGGGGGACGAGCTGAGGGCGGCCCTGGTAGTGGGCTCCAAGTGCTGGGGCTTCATGTGCCTGCACCGCGAGAGATCCGGCCCCGACTTCTCGCCCGTCGAAGCGGCTTTCTTGGCGAAGCTCACCCCGCACTTGGCCGAGGGCCTGCGCACCGCCCTGCTGATCGGCGAAGCAAAAGGCGCCTCTTCGCCGCCGGACGGACCGGGGTTGCTGTTGCTAGGTGACGATCTCTCGCTGGTTGCGATCACGCCCGCGGCCGAGGGGTGGCTCTCTGAGGTGGCACAGAGCGATTGGCCCAGCTCACTCGAGTTGCCAGACGCGGTCTACGCCGTCGCCGCGCGGTTACTTGCACTCGAGCGCGGTGGCCACGCGCCGTCCGATCTTATGCCCAGGATAAGGCTCAGAACCGCCTCCGGACGTTGGCTGGTGCTCCACGCTTCGAGGCTACGGGCCGGAGAGAGCGAGGGGCGGATAGCCGTCATCTTCGAGGAGGCCCGTCCCTCGGAGATCGCACCGCTGATCGCCGATGCTTACGGCCTGACCAAGCGAGAGGGTGAGATAACGAGGCTCGTCCTGCGCGGGCTCTCCACCGCCGAAGTCTCCGGGGAGCTGCACATCACGCCCAACACGGTGCGGGATCACTTCAAGGCCATCTTTGACAAGGTCGGCGTGCGCAGCCGCAGAGAACTCGTGGGCCAGGTCTTCGCCCAGCACTACCAGCCGCGCATGGCGACCGGCCACAGACTAGACGCTGACGGTTGGTTCACCTGAGCCGCAGGTAAGGGGCACCCTAACTGATTTGCATTCTCCTTCGCCTGCAATGTTTGTCGCACGTGAGGTTCTGAAACAGGCTCTTAGCCCGGATTATTCATGAACGATCTGGCGGGCTTCGGCTCGCTCGCCCAAAGACCGATGAGAATGCCCTCAAAGGCCGCTAACAGTCCGCACATTGACTCCGATCACTCAAAATCACGTTTCCCTTATTCATCAACGAAGCTCGGCTTCGTGAATAATCCGGGTTAGATGAGTAAGGGCAAGAGGACCGCTACACCAGGGAGGTGATGCGGCTCTCTAAGACAATGGGGGGTCACTGGGATTCTGCGGCACGGCTCTCCCTCTCCACACCCCAGTTCGTGTAGACCTCTGGCCTGACCAATGCCTCTACCGTCTCGTGGTCGAGTGTCTTCCAGACCGGCCTTCGTGTGGTCATGCGCGTCTACCCGAGACAGGGAATCACTGTGAAAATGCAAGCCGCACAGCGGTTCTCTAACTTGGTCTCGTCACGCAGCATAGCTCACAGCACGTTAATCCTCTGACACGCCGGAAATTGAATGGGAGAGTGAACAAGAGCGAATAGAGTCCCGAAGTCGATCCGGCACTCGCTCTGGGCCCACCACAATTGCACCACAACTGCGTGGCGGTCCCCGGCGTTCAGTGGCGGCTCACGGCGGTCGGTGCCCCCAGAAACCGCTTAAAGAACTCCTGACAATGGCGTGCTTCTGCTCCTCACAGAAAGACTGGGTAGAGTTGCCTATGCCAAGGCCAGCGGTTTGTTTTCTACGCGAGACGTCAGGGTCTCGTTCATGGCGTCCAAAACCCTCTGCGCGCGGTCCACCGTGATCCCACGGTACTCGTTGCGCTCGTCACGTGAGACTTGGGCTTCGCTTACTCCAAGCTTCTCGGCCAATTCCCTCTGGCTCAGCCCATTGGCGATCCTCAAGGCAATGAGCAGGGTACCTACCGCGCTCAGGTCGCGGATGATACCGAAGTCCCGCCGGCGTACCCTCTCGTACCACTCCACCTCTTCCTCGAGCTGGGCACCAAACGAGAGCATTGGCTCCAGGGCCCGCCTTACCTCCTCCTCGGAGAGCCCCAACCCTTCGAACTTCTCCTTCTGGAGGGCTAGGACCTCCTCGTCCTGCCCGAGCCGCTCCACCGCTTCCCTGTACTCCTTTTCGCTCCTGATCACGCGCTCTCACCACCTCCTCCTTCTTCTACGATCTTGACTGTCCCCTTGGGCTTGTACTCTCGGCACAGAGCCTGAACGCCGAAGGGAAAGGCAGGTAGTTACCGAACTGATCCCCTATGCCGCCCAGTAGTTCCGGATAGTGTGGGTAGAGCTTCACCCTGTAAGGGTGCCACATCGGTAGCTGCCTCTTGGTCTGGTTCCGGTACGGTCTGCGGCTCGCCAGGTTCCATGTTCAGACCTTGTGTGGATCGAGCCCGTTAAGCTCCCTCTGTAGGTTCTCCGTAGCGAACTCGACGACGTCGCACTCGAAGTAACCGTCGATATCGT
>JBPCIR010000056.1:0-7215 GCA_051006095.1 Rubrobacter sp.
TCCGCCGCGAGCCGGTTGGCGTCATCGGCCAGATAACCCCGTGGAACTACCCGATGATGATGGCGATCTGGAAGTTTGCCCCGGCAATAGCCGCTGGCAACACCATCGTGATCAAGCCCAGCGACACCACCCCCGTCTCCACAGTGATGATGGCCGAGATCGCGGCTGAGTTCCTGCCAGAGGGCGTTTTCAACGTGGTCTGCGGCGATCGGGACACGGGGCGTATGCTAGTCCAGCACCCCACGCCGCAGATGGTCGCGATCACCGGTTCAGTAAGGGCCGGCATGCAGGTCGCAGAAGCCGCCGCCTCCGACCTCAAAAGGGTCCACCTGGAGCTAGGCGGCAAGGCGCCGGTGATCATTTTCGACGATGCCGACATCGAGGCGGCGGCCGAGGAGATCGCTGGTGCAGGCTACTTCAACGCCGGCCAGGACTGCACCGCGGCCACCAGAGTCCTCGCCCACCCTGGCATCCACGAGGACTTCGTGGCGGCGATCACTGAACAAGCCAAGAACACGACTACAGGGGACCCCGACGACGAGGTGGATTACGGCCCCCTGAACAACGCGACCCAGCTAGAGCACGTCTCCGGCATGGTCGATAGGCTCCCCGACCACGCCGAGGTAACCGTCGGCGGCGAGCGCTTCGGCGACCGGGGGTTCTTCTACTCCCCCACCGTGGTCTCGGGCCTCAGGCAAGACGACGAGGCTTCCCAGAACGAGATCTTCGGCCCCGTCGTCACCATCCAGTCTTTCTCGGATGAGAACGAGGCGATCAGGTGGGCCAACGGCGTCAAATATGGTCTCGCTTCCAGCGTGTTCACAAAGGACCACGGCAGGGCGATGCGGGTCAGCCGCAGGCTGGACTTCGGTTGCGTCTGGATCAACACCCATATCCCCCTCGTCGCCGAGATGCCCCACGGCGGCTTCAAGCACTCGGGCTACGGCAAGGACCTCTCCATGTACGGCCTGGAGGACTACACCCGCACAAAGCACGTTATGACCAACCTCGAAGCCTGAGGTTACTCCGGGCAGCGTGAACCGCTCGCGCCGCCCGGTCTTCGGATACTCTGCAAAGTAGGAATAGCCCGCGACGAAGAGGAGATCATGAGCATCGCAACCTCCGAACAAAGCGTAGTAGACAGCGTAAACAAGCAGCTCTTTATCGGGGGCGAGTGGCGCGACGCCTCAGGGGGCGACACGCTCGCCGTCGAGGACCCTTCGACCGGTGATCCGCTCTGCGAGGTCGCTGACGGCACGCCCGATGACGCCGTGGCCGCCCTGGACGCGGCCAGCGGGATGCAGGACGAGTGGGGCAAGACGGCGCCGCGCGAAAGGGGTGAGATCCTCCGCCGCGCCTTCGAGAAGATGGTAGAGCGCAGCGACGAGCTCGCCCTCCTGATGACGCTTGAGATGGGCAAGGCACTCGCTGAGTCGAAGGCTGAGATCACCTACGCCGCCGAGTTCTTCCGGTGGTTCTCGGAGGAGGCCGTTCGCATAGAGGGCCGCTACGCCATCCCGCCCGCCGGCACCGGACGTATGCTTACCATGAAGCAGCCCGTCGGCCCTTGCCTGTTCATAACGCCCTGGAACTTCCCGATGGCCATGGGCACCCGCAAGATCGGACCCGCGATAGCGGCCGGATGCACGATGGTGATCAAACCCGCCCAGCAGACTCCTCTCTCCATGCTCGCTCTCACCGGTATCCTGGAGGAGTCGGGGCTGCCAGGCGGGGTTCTGAATGTGGTGACGAGCTCCTCCTCAGGCGGCACGATGGGACCGCTCATCGCCGACCCGAGGGCGCGCAAGCTCTCGTTCACGGGCTCCACTGAGGTCGGCCGGAAGTTGATCGAACAGTCAGCCGAGCAGATCCTGCGCGTCTCCATGGAGCTCGGCGGCAACGCCCCCTTCCTGGTCTTCGACGACGCCGACGTCGACGCGGCCGTCGATGGCGCAATCGTCGCCAAGATGCGCAACGTCGGCGAGGCTTGCACCGCGGCCAACCGCTTCCACGTCGCAGACAGTGTCGCCGGCGAGTTCGCCGAGAAGCTCGCAGAGAGAATGGACGCCATGAAGGTCGGGCGGGGGGCAGAGGAAGGCGTCGAGGTAGGGCCCCTGATCGACGATGACCAACGCACCAAGGTGGCTGACCTGGTCGATGACGCCCTCGGCAAAGGGGCAAGGGCGCTGGTCGGGGGCGAGAAGATGGAGGGCTCCGGATACTTCTACCGTCCCACCGTGCTGGGCAGCGTACCCGAAGACGCGACGCTCCTGAAGGAGGAGATCTTCGGCCCAGTGGCCCCGGTCGCCTCCTTCGATTCCGAAGAAGCTGCCGTAGCCGCCGCCAACGACACGGAGTTCGGCCTCGTCGCCTACGTCTACACCAGTGACCTCAAGCGGGCGCTGCGCGTGTGCGAAGGCCTGCAGACCGGCATGGTGGGACTCAACCAGGGGATGGTCTCGAATGCATCGGCGCCGTTCGGTGGTATCAAACACTCAGGCTTCGGGCGCGAGGGCGGCGCTGAGGGCATCGAAGAGTACCTCGAGACCAAGTACATCGCCATCAATCTATAGGGAGCTCGCCAGGAAGTAGGGGCGCTTCGCGAAGCGCCCGTGCGGCCTGGCGTCATCCCCCACTCCCTTGCGGAACGCCCGAAAGGAGACCGTATTGGACAGCACGATGCAGGTTATCAACCCGGCTACGGAGGAGAACATCGAGGAGATACCGATCTCTTCGCGTGAGGAGGTTGATGCGACCGTAGGTCGCGCCAGGGCCGGGATTTTGGAGTGGCGAGGTTTCGCCGGTCTCGACCGCGCTGAGCTGTTTCACGATCTGGCCAGCAACCTGCGGGACCACGCCGACGAGCTGGCTGAGATCATGACCCATGAGGGCGGTAAACCCTTCATCGAGAACCACGACGAGGTCGGGTGGACGGCCGCCTGCTTCGACTACTACGGCGAGATCGCCCGCGACTCCGTCGGCTACCTGCCCGCCCCCATCGAGCCCCAGCAGCTTGCCCTTGTTATCAAAGAACCCGTAGGCGTCGTGGCCTGCATCGTGCCCTGGAACTTCCCGCTTCTGCTGGCCGCCTGGAAGGTCGCCCCCGCGTTGGCCGCCGGGAACTCCGTCATCCTGAAGCCTTCCGAGGAGACGCCGCTTGCCACGAGGCGGATGATCGAGCTCATGGACGACCTGCCCGACGGCGTCCTCCAGGGAGTCTACGGTGCTGGGAGCGTGGGCGATGCCCTGGTAAGGCACGCAGGCGTGGACATGGTGGCGTTCACGGGGAGCCAGGCGACGGGGCAGAAAGTGGCGCACGTCGCGGCGGACCGCCTGATCAGGGCCAACCTGGAACTCGGTGGCAAGGACCCGTTCATAATCTGCGACGACGTGGACATCGAGATCGCCGCGCAGGGGGCCGTGTGGGCCGCCTGCCTGAACGCCGGACAGGTCTGCACCTCCTCAGAGCGTTTCTACGTGATGAGCGAGGTGGCCGACGATTTCGTCGAGGCATCGAGGAGCTTTGTGGAGAGCCTGAACATCGGCGACCCGATGGACCGTTCGACGGACATAGGGCCCATGATCAACGGCCCTGGCCGCGAGAAGGTCGAGCGCCACGTCGGGGAAGCTCTGGAGAAGGGTGCGAAACTCATCACCGGCGGCGAGCGCTACGGCGAGAGGGGATTCTTCTACAAGCCGACCGTCCTCACCGGCGTAACACCGTCCATGACGGTGATGCGGGATGAGACCTTCGGGCCCGTGGTCCCTGTCGTCGAGGTCGGGAGCCTGGACGAGGCGATCGAGCAGGCAAACTCCGTACCCTACGGGCTCGGGGCGAACGTGTACACGCTGGATTTCGAGAAGATGCTCAAGTGTATGCGGGAGCTCAAGGCGGGGACCGTCTGGATCAACGACCCCCTCACCGACAACGACGCAGCACCCTTCGGCGGCCAGAACGGCAGCGGCATCGGCCGTGAACTGGGCCGCGAGGGACTCGAAGCCTTCCAGGAGTCGAAGCACGTCCACATAGACCCGAAGGTCGAGAAGAAAGAGTGGTGGTACCCCTACGGCAAGGGCGACGATCCTGGCCAGAGGACTATGTAGCGTGGAGTTCGAGGAGATTACCCTTGTCTGAGCGAAACGAGAACCATTACGATGCTATCGTGGTTGGCTCCGGGCACAACGGTCTTATCTCGGCCGCGTACCTCGCGAAGGCCGGCAGGCGGGTCCTGGTACTTGAGCGGCGGGAGGTGATCGGGGGCGCCACGGTTACGGAGGAGACCTGGCCCGGTTACAGGCTCTCGACCTGCTCTTACGTGTGCAACCTCTTGTTGCCTGAGGTGATCCGGGATCTAGAACTCAAACGCCACGGTTACGACGTCAGGCCGCTTGATCCCCAGTACTTCATCCCGTTCCCCGACGGACGGTACATGATCTCTTACCTGGATGGCGCGAAGACCAGAGAGCAGATAGCGAAGTTCTCCCGAGAAGACGTCGCCGCCTACGACGCCTACTGGGCGATGTGGGACCGCATTATCGCCAGGATGCGTCCTCTGCTCGACAGCCCGGAGCCGACGCCAGAGGACATCGAACGCGCCTTCGACGGTCCCGAAGGCGAAGAAGATTGGCGCACGCTCACGAAGAAGAGCATCGCTGAGGTCCTGGACGAGTACTTCGAATCAGAGCAGATCAAGGCCACGCTGTGCGTAGGAGGCGTGATCGGGACGAACGCCGGTCCCAGGACTCCAGGTACGGCCTACGTCAAGTACCACCACATCCTCGGCAAGATCGGTGGCCACCAGGGGGCCTGGGGCTACGTCCGGGGCGGTATGGGCGCCGTGTCACAGGCGATAGCCTCCTCGGCCCGTGAAGCGGGGGCCGAGATCATCACAAACGCCGAAGTCGCCGAGGTAGATATCAGGGGCGGCGCCGCAAAGGGCGTCCACCTCCTCGACGGCCGCTCCTTCGAAGCTGATGTCGTCCTCTCCAACGCCGACCCGCAGCGGACCTACCTTGGCATGGTCGGCGAGAAGCATCTGCCTGACGACCTCGTCGATGGTGTCAAGCGGATGCGCGCGGAGGGCTCGGTGGTAAAAGTGCTCCTGGCCCTCGGCGAGTTGCCCGACTTTACGGCCTTGCCTGGCAAGGAGATCGGCCCGCAACACACGGGCGGCATCGTCATAAACCCTTCCTTGGACTCGCTCCAGGAGGCGTGGGAAGAGTGCGAGCGGGGCGAACCTTCCACGCGGCCGTTCATGGACGGCTACATCCAGAGCGCCACCGAGGATGGACTCGCCCCGCCGGGTAAGCACACGCTGAGCCTGTTCTGCCAGTACGCGCCGTACACACTCTCCGAGGGAACGTGGGAGGAGCGGCGGGATCAGATCGGGGCGAACATCGTCGAGACCTTCGCGCACTACGCGCCGAACCTGCCGAGTGCAGTCGAGCACATCGAAGTCCTTGGTCCGCAGGACATAGAGGCCAGGATCGGGATAACGGGCGGCAATATCTTCCACGGGGAGATCCTGCCCGAGAACATGTTCGAGGGCCGCCCCGTCCCCGGCTACTCGGGCTACCGCACGCCGGTCGAGAACCTCTACCTCTGCGGCGCTGGCGCCTGGCCCGGCGGGGCCGTCTTCGGTGCGCCTGGCCGCAACTGCGCGCTGGAGGTGCTCGGGGACCGTTAAAGCGGGTTGCAGGCCACAGGGTCTCTGTGTCTGTTCCGAGCCCGGCTGGCCCCGCGAGCAGCAACCTTGCGAAGGTACGCGTACCGAACTGTAGAGAAGAACGTTTTCCGAGAGGTAGAGGAAAGCCTTCCCGAAGTTCGGGAATTTCTCCGGGAAGATGAGCTCGTGATCGAACACAAGCGATTACAATAGACTACTGTGTATTCTCCAGAAGGCGGTGAAGTAGTGGCGACGAAGGGGCGGCCGTTTACGGTGCGTTTGAGGCCGGAGGTGGAGCGGCGGTTGGAGGAGGAGGCCAGAAGGACGCGGCGGCCGAAGACGGTCATGCTGGAGGCCTTGGCGGACGAGGCTTTGAGGATGCGTCGTTTTCCGGGGATAGGGTTCAGGGGGCCTGAGCACGACCGTAGGGCGTGGGTCATGGGGACGGGGTTGGACGTGTGGGAGCTGATCGAGCTCCACAGGGATGGCGGCGAGAGCATCCTCGAGAACCACCCGATTTCCCGTCGTCAACTCGGAGTGGCGCTTGCTTACTACGGGGAGTATTCCGAAGAGATAGACCGGCACCTTCAGGAGAATGACCGGACGCCCGAAGAGTGGCATGAAATGTATCCGGGCGTGATCCCACCACCCGGAACAGAAACCGCGGGGTGAGGTTGATGCTCGACGCTCATGTGTCGGGTCCGCGTGTCGGCACAGCCCTGGGGGAGATGGGCCACGACGTCCGTGCGGTGGACCAGGAAAAGGAGCTCGAACGGTTGCCTGACGAGCAGTTGTTCGAGCTGGCCGTCTCCGACGGTAGGGTCCTGGTGACACACAATGCCGGAGACTTCGCGCGGATCGTGCAACAGCGTCCGCCAGAGAAGAGCCACGCGGGCCTCGTCCTGATCCCGCGCTCCGTAAAGCTCAACGATTTTGGAACGATTATCTCCGGTCTACGGGAGACGATCTCCGGCCTGTCTCAAGAAGACTGGGTGGACCGGGTCGAGTGGATGAGAAAAGCGTAGAGGAGTCGACGACCCGCTGGCAGGCTCGACTCCGAGACACACGGCCCCTACGTTCCTTCGTGCCCCAGCCCCGCCTCGCGGGCACGGATGATGGCCTGGGCGCGGTCGGCGACCTGCAGCTTGGTGAAGATGTTGGAGACGTGGTTACGGACGGTCTTGGGGCTGAGGTAGAGGCGCTTCGCGATCTCGGGGTTCGTCTCGTGGCGGGCTATGAGCTCCAGGATCTCATGCTCGCGTCCGGTCAGCTCGGGGAAGGCGTCCGGTGGAGCGCTCGGAGGGGGAGCCGCGAAGTATTGCATCAGACGACGGGCTATCGCCGGACCGAAGATCGCCTCGCCGCTCACGACGGCCCGGATCGAACGCAGTATCTCGGCTTTCAGGGCGCCTTTCAGAAGGTAGCCACGCGCCCCTGCCTGCAGAGCGGCGAAGACCGAGTCGTCGTCCTCCTGCATGCTGATGACGAGGATGCTTATGTGGGGGCTGGTGCGCAATATCGCACGGGTGGCTTCGATGCCGTTGACGCC